>JBATTI010000202.1:0-4763 GCA_049670445.1 Albidovulum sp.
CAAAACAAGACGCAAGTACCCGGTCCCACCTCGATCACCTCATCCGACCCATCGCGGCGGTAGCGTGCGCGCCCGGCGACAAAGTGGCAAAACTCATCCCGGGGCACCGACAGGCGCCAGATGCCGGGCGTGCAGACCCAGATGCCGGTTTCGGGGGAATTGTTCACCCCCTTGTGAAGCAAACGCCCCGTCGAATGGGACTGCCCGGCAATCATGTCGGGCTGCGGCCCCCAATCGACAAGGTCGTCGTAGGTCAGGGCGCTGTGGATATGCGGGGCGGTTGCGGCCAGATCTGTCACGCCGGTTTCTCCGCCAGCGCCACCAACAGGCGCGCGGCCTTTTCCTGGCCGTTTTGCGATTTCATATGTGCCGATGTCGCGCCAAGCTTCGCCGCCATCGCCTTGTCGTTCAAGCATGTCTCGATCTTGGCCAGCATGTCGGCATCGCTCCAATCATAGCGATCAGAGCGCAAGCCATGGCCGGTTTCTTGCACCCGCATTGCATTGTCATGGCCGTCCCAGACATAGGACATGATGATCGCGGGCTTGCCGAAATAAAGGCATTCCGTGAAGGAATTGTTGCCGCCGTGGTGGATCACCGCATCCACCTGCGGGATAACGGAAGGCTGCGGATACCAGCTGTCGATGATCACATTATCGGGGATGTCGCTATAGTCGTCCTTGTAGTCGCCGACATTGACCAAGGCGCGGTAACGGCTTTTGCCGACCAGCTTAATAAGCCGCTTGAGAAGGTCAGTGTCGCCCGCCCCAAGCGAGCCGAAAGAGATATACAAAAGCGGGCCATCGTTGTTGGCCTTGAAGGTCGGCACCTCGTAAGGGGCATCTTGGCGCACGCAGCCTTCCAGATACTGGAATTGCGCCGGGTCCAGCGGCACCGGGCGCGTGTATTTCACCTGTTCGGGGTAAAGCAGCAGGTTGAGATAGGGCGAGGCTTCAAAAAACTGGCCTAGCGGATATTCCGCCTCGCCATTGGCGTTCAGGAAGGCGTTGAAATCATCATGGATCGGTTTGATCACATCTTCAAACCGGGCACGGAAGGCCGCGTGGCCTGCCTTGTCATCGACCGACATGCCCGACAGATGCGGGGGGATGGCATCATCCTCGATCTCATTTTCCGAACATGAGATGATGCGCACCCACGGAACACCATATTGCTTGATCGCCGGGAAAAGGATGACGTTATCGACCGAGATCACATCCGGCTTGATCTTGGCCAGAACGCCGGGCAAATCCTTTTGCGCCCATTTGGCGCTATCCACGATCGCTTCCCAACATTCCTTGACGTAGTTATCAAGCTGATCAATCGGCGCTTTGCGGAAATTGGGGATATGGCCGTTGATGAAGTCTTCCCAAAACTTGGCCATCTGTTCGGGCGGCATCGGTTCTGACAAGGCGACGGGATGGGCTTCGAACCCATAGCCCTTGTAGACTTCAACAAACCCCGGATCCGACAAGAACACCGCCCGGTGTCCCTTACGTTCAACCGCCTGGGCAATACCCACAGAATTCAGCGCTGGCCCAAAGGCGGCTTCAGGGAAAAAGGCGAAGGTTTTTTGGGTCATGTCAATCTCCTCAGATGGGTTTGCTTGGCGCTTGGGTGTGTGGTTCGGCCATATCGCGGGCCGGAAAGACGCGGCTGTCCTTTGCTTCCCAACCCAGCGTGACCGCATCGCCAATGGACAGGTTTTGCCCTTCGGCGGCATCGGCGGTCAGGCGGATGATGACGGCTTGCGGGGCCACGGGCGCGGTCAGATGCAGCAAAAGATCAAGGCCGTGATAGGCGATGGCGCTGATCGTCCCGCTCAGTTGATTGCCGCCGTCTTGTGGGTTCAGCTTCAGCCTTTCGGGGCGCACGGCCACCACCGCATCTGCGCCCTCGGCCAGCCCCGCAGGCAAGGGAGCGTCAATGCTTTGCCCGTTTTGCGCAACCAACTGGCCCTTGAACAGACGGGTCGGGATAAAGTTCATCACCCCGATGAAATCGGCGGCAAAGCGGTTTTGCGGATGTTCATAAACCTCGCGCGGGGTGCCGCATTGCAGCAACCGCCCGTCTTTCAAAATCGCGATCCGGTCGGCCATCACCAGCGCTTCTTCCTGGTCATGGGTGACGACAATGAAGGTGATGCCAAAGTCGTGCTGAATGCGCTTCAGTTCCAACTGCATTTCGCCGCGCAGCTTCTTGTCCAGCGCGCCCAGCGGTTCATCCAGCAGCAAAAGGCGGGGGCGTTTGACCAAGGCGCGGGCCAATGCCACGCGCTGCCGCTGGCCGCCCGATAATTGCTCGGGCTTGCGCGCGGCAAGATCGGTTAGCTGGATCACCGCCAAAATCTCATCCACGCGGCTTTTGATGGCGGCGCGGGGCAGCTTTTCCATCTCTAGCCCATAGGCGATGTTTTGGGCCACATTCATATGCGGGAACAAGGCGTAGGATTGAAACATCAGATTGACCGGGCGGTGGTTTGGCGGCACGGCAGAGATGTCTTTTCCGTCAAGAAAGATCGCACCCGCCGTCGGCAGTTCAAACCCCGCCAGCATACGCAGCAACGTCGTCTTGCCGCTGCCTGATGGGCCAAGCAGCGCGAAAAACTCATTCTCTTTGAAATCAAGCGATATCCCATCAACGGCCCGCACAGCGCCATAGCGCTTTTCAAGGTGTTGGATGGACAGCAGGGTTTCGGTCATTGGCCGGGAAGACCTCCGCGATTAAGGCGTTGCGACAGCGCCAGTGCGATAACCGAAATGGTCATGACGATGGCGGCAAGCGCATTGATTTCGGGCGTCACACCAAAGCGGATCATGGCGTAGATCTGCATCGGCAGCGTGATGGAAT
Source organism: Albidovulum sp. (assembly GCA_049670445.1). Classification (GTDB taxonomy): domain Bacteria; phylum Pseudomonadota; class Alphaproteobacteria; order Rhodobacterales; family Rhodobacteraceae; genus TMP-24. The sequence continues at coordinate 2,851 of JBATTI010000202.1, forward strand.
CGCGCCCCGCCCCGGCGGTGAAAAAGGCGATGATGAATTCGTCCACCGACAAGGTGAAGGCCAATAGCGCGCCCGCGATTACCGCGGGCAACATCACCGGCAAAACGATGCGCCACAGCGTGACCGGCAGGCTTGCGCCCAGATCGGTCGAGGCTTCGACGATAGACCAATCAAAACTTTTCAGCCGCGCCCGGACGACCGAACAAACGAAGGCAAGGTTGAACACCACATGGCTGACGATGATCGTATGCAGGCCCATGGTGACATTGAGCAATGAGAAAAAGCTAAGCAGGGCGATGGCCAGAACGATGTCGGGAATGATCATCGGGGCGAAAATGATCGTCTCGATGAAGCGACCTTTGCGGCGGCGAATCTCAACCCCCACAGCCAGAAGCGAGCCAAGTATCGTCGCCAGAATGGTCGAGACGACCGCGACAAAAAGCGTGTTTCCCGCGGCCTCCATAATGTCGCTGTTTTCCATCAACGCGCCGTACCATCTGGTCGAAAACCCGGTCCATGCGGTTGGCAGGCCACCCTCATTGAACGACAGCGCAAAAAGGACCGAAATCGGGATATAGAGAAAGGCAAAGACCGCACCCAGGATCAGCAACATCAAACGAAACGCAAAGCGATCATGCATCTTACACCCCATCCGGGCGCGTGCCCGAGGCACGTTCGGTGGCAAAGGTCTGCAAGGTCAAAAGCCCCATCATCACCGCGATCAGCACCATCGACAGCGCGGCACCAAAGGGCCAGTCATTGGCCGTCAGGAATTGCGCATAAACAAGATTGCCGATCATCTGGAACTGCCCGCCACCCAAAAGTGCAGGTGTTACGAAATTGCCGATGGACAGCACGAAAACAAAGACAAACCCAACGGCAATTCCCGGCATGGTCATCGGCAGCGTGACGCGGCGAAAGGTTGTCCAGCCCGACCCGCCCAAATCGCGCGACGCCTCGGCGATTTCGGGGTTCAGCCGCGATAGTGGCGCATAGCAGGCAAGGATCACGAAAGGCAGGTAATTGTACAAAAGCCCGATCACAACGGCCGTTTCAGTGTATAAAAGCTTGGGCATTTCGCCCTCGTACCCCAGCCATTGCGCGACACCGGCGATCAGCCCTTCGCGGTTCAAAAGCACGATCCAGGCATAGGTGCGCACCAGATAGTTCGACCAGAACGGCAGCACGGCAAGAAACAGCAAGGCAGGCTGGTGGCGGCGCGGCATCGCGGCGATTGCATAGGCGGCGGCGTAGCCGATCACCACGGCAAGGCTGGCCGACAGCCCCGCAATATAGGCGGATTTAAGGAAGATCCCGAAATAAAGCGGATCAAACACCAATGCCAGATTTTCCAGAGTGAAGGTGTATTCAATCCCGCCGTAAATGCCGCGCCGAAAGAACGCCAGGACGAGGATCAGCAGACACGGCACCACCATCAACCCGGTCAGCCACATCAATGCGGGTGACATCAGATAAAGCGACTTGCGGTCATTCATTGGATAGCTGTCCGCTTGGGGCCAAAAGGCGTGGGCGGCCCGGCGTTTGGATCACGCCGGGCCGCAAGGTGCGCAGTTATTGGGCGGCCTTGATCTCGGACACGGCGCGGGAATAGGCGCGCTGGGCTTCGCCCACATCAAGAAGCTGCTCATGCGCCAGCAATTCGGCGGGCGTCATGCCCATATTCGGGAAGGTTTCGATCAGGCCGGGATCCAGGCCTTCCATCGCAGCCTGGTTTGGCACTTTGTACAAAATATTCTCAGCCGCCCAGCGGTGGTTGCCGGCGTCCAGAACATAATTGACGAACTGATAGGCCGCCTCTTTGTGTTCAGAGTTTTTCAAGATCACCATCGTGTCCACCCACAGATCGGAGCCTTCGGTCGGGATGATGTATTTGATATCGGGGTTTTCACCGA
>JBATTI010000203.1:0-2517 GCA_049670445.1 Albidovulum sp.
AACAAAGCGTTCAGCCATTACCGCTGGTAATAAGAGAAAGCCTGAGGCAGCCCAATGGCACGCGAATATACCCTGAACCACTACCGGAATTTCGGCATCATCGCGCATATCGACGCGGGTAAAACCACGACGACTGAGCGGATCCTGTATTACACCGGCAAATCCCACAAACTCGGCGAAGTGCATGATGGCGCCGCAACGCTGGACTGGATGGAGCAGGAGCAGGAGCGTGGCATCACGATCACTTCGGCTGCCACCACGACCTTCTGGCAGCGCACCGTCGACAGCGACAACCTGTCGAAAGATGACCGCTACCGTTTCAACATCATCGACACCCCCGGCCACGTTGACTTCACCATTGAAGTTGAGCGTTCCTTGGCGGTGCTTGATGGTGCTGTGGTGCTGTTGGACGGTAACGCCGGTGTTGAGCCGCAGACAGAAACCGTCTGGCGTCAGGCCGACCGTTACAAGGTTCCGCGGATTGTCTTCGTTAACAAAATGGACAAGACCGGCGCTGATTTCTACAACTGCGTCAAGATGATCAAGGATCGCACCGGCGCCACGCCGATGCCGATCGCCCTGCCGATTGGCGCAGAAGATCAGCTTGAAGGCATCATCGATCTGATCACCATGGAAGAATGGGTCTATCAGGGCGAAGATCTGGGTGCTTCCTGGGTGCGTCAGCCGATTCGCGCGGATCTTAAGGATCTGGCCGACAAATGGCGCAATGACATGGTTGAGCTTGCCGTCGAGCAGGACGATACCGCCATGGAAGCCTATCTGGAAGGCAATGAGCCCGATGCCGACACGTTGCGCCAGCTGATCCGCAAGGGCTGTCTGTCGCTTTCCTTCGTGCCGATGCTGGCCGGTTCCGCCTTCAAGAACAAGGGCGTGCAGCCGATGCTGAACGCCGTGATCGACTTCTTGCCGAACCCCTTGGACGTGCCGCCCTATATGGGTTTCGCACCGGGCGATGAGACGGAAACCCGTAACATCCAGCGTTCGGCCGATGATGCGCAGCCCTTCTCGGCGCTGGCCTTCAAGATCATGAACGACCCTTTCGTGGGTTCCTTGACCTTTACCCGCATCTATTCCGGCGTTCTGAACAAGGGCGACCAGATGCTGAACGCGACCAAAGAGCGTAAAGAGCGCGTTGGCCGCATGATGATGATGCATGCCATCGACCGTGAAGAGATCACCGAAGCTTTCGCAGGTGACATCATCGCGCTGGCGGGTCTGAAGGAAACCACCACGGGCGACACGCTTTGCGACCCGGCCAAACCGGTGGTTCTCGAAACCATGACCTTCCCCGAGCCGGTGATCGAGATCGCGGTTGAGCCGAAAACCAAGGCTGACCAGGAAAAGATGGGTATCGCTCTGGCCCGTCTGGCCGCTGAAGACCCGTCCTTCCGTGTCGAGACCGACTTTGAGTCCGGTCAGACCATCATGAAGGGCATGGGCGAACTTCACCTCGACATCCTCGTTGACCGTATGCGCCGCGAATTCAAGGTCGAGGCGAATATCGGTGCGCCGCAGGTGGCCTACCGTGAAACCATCGGCCATGAGGCCGAGATCGACTACACCCACAAGAAACAGTCCGGCGGTACCGGTCAGTTCGCGCGGGTGAAGATGATCATCTCGCCGACCGAACCGGGCGAAGGTTATTCCTTCGAAAGCCGGATCGTCGGTGGTGCGGTGCCGAAGGAATATATTCCGGGCGTCGAAAAGGGCATCAAGTCGGTGATGGATTCGGGCCCGCTTGCCGGCTTCCCGGTGATCGACTTCAAGGTGGCGCTGATCGACGGTGGCTTCCATGACGTTGACTCGAGCGTTCTGGCCTTTGAAATCGCGGCCCGTGCCGGGATGCGCGAAGGTCTGAAGAAGGCCGGGGCAAAGCTTCTGGAACCGATCATGAAAGTCGAAGTGGTGACCCCGGAAGAATATACCGGTGGCATCATCGGTGACCTCACCAGCCGTCGTGGCATGGTTCAGGGCCAGGACAGCCGCGGCAATGCCAATGTCATCACCTCGATGGTGCCGCTGGCAAATATGTTTGGCTATATCAATACCTTGCGCTCCATGTCGTCGGGTCGCGCGAACTTCTCTATGACGTTCGACCATTACGACACAGTGCCGCAAAACATCTCGGACGAGATTCAGAAGAAATACGCGTAAGGGCGGTTCGCGCCCTTACCCCGAAACAAACAGGAGGCCACCATGGCGAAGGCAAAGTTTGAACGGAATAAACCGCACGTCAACATTGGCACGATTGGTCACGTTGACCATGGCAAGACGACGCTGACGGCAGCGATCACCAAATATTATGGTGATTTCAAGGCCTATGACCAGATCGATGCCGCGCCGGAAGAGAAGGCGCGCGGGATCACGATCTCGACGGCGCATGTTGAATATGAAACGGCGACGCGTCACTATGCGCACGTCGACTGCCCCGGCCACGCTGACTATGTGAAGAACATGATCACCGGTGCTGCCCAGATGGACGGCGCGATCCTGGTC
>JBATTI010000204.1:0-2066 GCA_049670445.1 Albidovulum sp.
GCCCTATAACAACAATCCGGCGGCTGCCTTGCCGCGTGCCAGCACCGTGCCGAAGGTTTCGGCGTCGATATTGGCGCCGCAGATCAGCAGGCAAATGCGTTTGCCCGCAAGTTTCGCGCGAAGTGGCCCAAGGGCTGCGGCCAATGCGGCCCCGGCGGCGGGTTCAACCGCCAGTTTCGCATCCTCTTGCAGCAACATGACCCCGGCGCAGATCGCATCATCGCTGATCGTCACCACCGCATCCACATGGCGCTGGCACATGGCGAAACTGAAGGGCAGCGACATCGGCGGGGCAAGGCTGTCGGCAATGGTCTGCACGCTGTCCATGGTGACCGGCCGCCCTGCCGCAAGGCTTTGCGACATCGAATTGGCGGTTTCCGGTTCGGCCCCGTAAACCTTGCAATCGGGGTTGATCGCCTTGACGGCCGCTGCCACGCCGCTGATCAGACCGCCGCCGCCGACGGCCACCACCACCGCCTCGACATCGGCAATATCGGCCATCACCTCTAACCCGACACCAGCGGCCCCGAGCGTGGTATGCACCCCCTCAAACGGGTGGATGAAAGTGCGGCCCTCGTCCTGCATCAGCCGCTCTGCCGCGGCGAAAGCCTCGGCGCCGGGGGCTTTGAGGACAATTTCGGCACCCTCGGCGCGGGCCAAGGCCACCCGGTAGGGATTGGCGGTGGATTGCATGACGACCTTGGCCGAAAGCCCCAGTTTGCGCGCCGCCCAGGCCGCCGCAATCGCGTGGTTTCCGGCGCTGACGGCGGTGATGCCGCAGGCGCGGTCGCCTTCGGGGATCGCCAGGGCGACGTTCAGCGCGCCGCGCGCCTTGAAGGTGCCGGTATGTTGCAGGCATTCAAGCTTCAGGTCGATACGCGCGCCTGCCAGCCGGTCGGTAATCCGCTGTGATTGCAGGCGGATGACCGGCGTGTGCCGCACCTCATCGCGCAGGGCCGCCGCACGGCTTTGCATCGCCGCCAGCGTGACCATCGAGATATCGGTATCCGCCATGTCGCAATCCTTCCTGTCGGGGGCGGGGCTATGCCCCCGGTTTTTTCGTGCTGGGCGCGCCGCCTTCAAACCAGTTGGGGCGGGTATATTCGCAAGGGCCCTCTTGCATTTCCAGATGCAGCCCGGTGCCGGTATAGGGATGGGCGCGGGCCAGATCCTCATCAAAATCAATGCCAAGGCCGGGGGCATCGGGCACGATCACATAGCCTTCCTCCCATTTGATCGAGTTCTTGATCAGCGCCAGGTGAAAGGTGCCGCCGGTTTCGATCGTCTCAACCATCAGCAGGTTGGGAATAGAGGCGCCAAGCTGTACATTGGCGGCCCATTCCACCGGGCCTGCGTAAAGATGCGGGGCCATCTGGGCGGTGAAAACCTCGGCAATGGCGGCGATCTTCTTGCATTCCCAGATGCCGCCCGCACGGCCAAGGGCGGGTTGCAGGATGCGCGCCCCGCCGGTGCGCAAGACGGTTGCGAATTCGGCCTTGGTGGTAAAGCGCTCGCCCGTAGCGACCGGGATGCGCACGGCCTTTTGCACCTCGGCGAAATCCAGCAGGTTGTCTGGCGGGATCGGCTCTTCGTACCAAAGCGGCCCATAGGGTTCGAGCGCCTGACCCATGCGGATCGCGCCGGCGATGTTGAACTGGCCATGGGTGCCGAACAACAGATCCGCCCGGTCGCCCACCGCCGCGCGGATCGCCTTGCAAAACGCAACCGAGCGGGTGATATCCGACCCCGAAGGATCATGCCCGCCGCGGATCGTATAGGGCCCGGCGGGGTCGAATTTCACCGCCGAAAAGCCCATATCGACAAAGCGCAGCGCCGCTTCGGCGGCGGCATCCGGGCTGACCCAGAAATCGGCGCTTTCCTTGCCCGGTTCGGGGTAAAGATAGGTGTAGCTGCGCAGGCGTTCATTGATCTTGCCGCCCAAAAGCGCGTGCACCGGCCGCCCGCGAGCCTTGCCGATAATGTCCCAACAGGCAATCTCCAGCCCCGAAAATGCCCCCATCACCGTCAGATCAGGCCGCTGGGTAAAGCCCGAGGAATAGGCGCGG
>JBATTI010000205.1:0-1762 GCA_049670445.1 Albidovulum sp.
CTACCGCACGCAACGCCCGATGCAGCAATCCATGGCCCGGAAAGCGACATGTACCAGACCGCGCCGAAAGCATAGGCCGCAACAGCTGCCACAATCACACTGATCAGTTCCATCAAATACCCCCAGAAAAGTACCAACTGTCGGTATCATGCCGATGAATGCGCTCTTGGTCTACAATCTTAAAGGCCACCCAGCTCGCAGATGATCTGCCATTCCGCCTCGGTTACCGGCTGCACCGACAATCGGGTGTTCTTGACCAGCGCCATTTCGGCAAGACGCGGGTCGGATTTTGCTTCTTCCAAAGTTACATGACGCTTAAGCGGCTTCACCGCTTTGATGTGCACACAGTCCCAGCGCGGATCATCGGTCGTGCTGTCGGGTTGCGATAGGGCGCAAACCTCTACAATGCCGACCACTTCTTTGCCGATGTTGGAATGATAAAAGAACCCCAGATCACCGATCTTCATCGCCCGCATATTGTTTCGCGCCTGATAATTGCGTACCCCGTTCCATTCCTCGCCAGCGGCACCCTTGGCCACCTGCTGATCCCAGCTCCAGGCGTCGGGTTCGGATTTGAAAAGCCAATATGCCATCACCCAATTACCTTCTTCCATTCCGTTACGGTCACATCCTCAAAAAGCCCGGCGGCCTTGTACGGGTCACCTGCTGCCCATGCAGTTGCGGCCGCAAGACTATCGGTTTCAATCACGATTAAGGATCCGCACATCGCGCCTGCCTCAAGAAATGGCCCCGCCATTTTGACGATGCCGGTTTGTTCAATATAGGCCAGATGGGCGGCGCGGGTATCAACCCGAACCTGCAGAAGCCCCGGTTTATCGCGGCAGATGACGGCAAAAAGCATATGTTATTCCTTTCTAAGCGGGCGCGATAAAAGCGCAGTTATGGCATCGCTAACGTTCAGATCCCCGGCGCAAAGGGCCGCCACCATTTCTGCAATTGGCATCTCAAGGCTGCGGTTTTTGGCAAGAATAGAGACTGCTTTGGCCGTCGCAACCCCCTCGACCGTAGTGGCTTGATCAAAGCTCGCACCAGCGCCCATTGCGTGTCCAAAGCCAAAGTTGCGCGATTGGGCAGAGGTGCATGTAAGCACCAGATCGCCAAGGCCGGAAAGCCCCGAAAGAGTTTCGGGCGTTGCACCCATCTTTTGCCCCAAACGGTTCATCTCGGCAAAGCCGCGGGTCATCACGGCGGCACGGGCGCTGTCGCCAAGACCCGCACCGATGACGACACCTGCGGCGATGGCGATGACATTCTTCAGCGCGCCGCCAAGCTCTGCCCCGATAATGTCGGTGGTCCGGTAAAGCCGCAGAGTTGGGGTTGCGAGGGCTGTTTGCAAGCGCCCCCCGTCGGTATCATCGGCGGTGGCCAGCGCCAATGCTGTGGGCAGTCCTTTTGCGATATCGGTCGCAAAGCTGGGCCCGGTCAGAACCGCCACTACGGATTCCGGGCAAGCCTTGGCTATAGTCGCCGACGGTCCAAGGCCAGAGGCAAGATCAATGCCCTTGGCGCATGCAACCAAAGCGCGCCCGTCAAGAATCTTTGCATGGCGGGCAAGAAATTCGCCCAACTTTTGCATGGGCATTGCAAGCAACAAGATGTCGGCGGCGTTGAATGCCGCAATATCGGCGGACACCATGAGTGAGGCTGGCAAATCCACCCCCGGCAGACGCTTGCCGTTTTGGCGGGTTTCATTCATCACATGCGCCTGCGCCGCATCGCGGGACCAAAGGCCAATGGGCGC
>JBATTI010000206.1:0-5300 GCA_049670445.1 Albidovulum sp.
TATGGCCGCCGATCTCCATCGGGAAATCAGAGCAGTCTTTCATCAGCTCGGCAATCTTGTCGATTGTTTGCATGGAGTCGGGTTCAATCACCGCTGACCACGGCTCAAAATTGATCTTCTTGGCCGCAAGCGCCTGGTTGATCTGGTCGATACATTCTTCGTCTGTCGGCAGGCCCAGCAAGGGATCAAGGGCCGCTTCGTATTCGACGTTGATCGCGTAATTGCCACCCTCGCCCAGGCGCGACGACAAGATCCGCGCGACATTGCCCGAGCTTTCCTGAGAACCGGTGGTCCCTTCAATGCTGATCTGTTCAGGGGTCACGATCACCTTGCCGCTGCGCAATTCCCCCAAGGCTTCCAACGCCACCAGAACCCGGGCAGGCCAGCCTTCAGGCAGGTTTTCGTCAAGCCGCGTTGCCGGGCGTACGGCATCGACGCCAAACCGGGCTTTGGCAAAGCTTTCCATCGCATCGCGCGCCATGGCATCACTGACGCGTCCGCGCAAATCAACCAACCCTTCGGTCGATAGTGTTGCGGAAAACTCGATCGGGCCGCCGACTTTGGTACCCGTCGCAGGCTGGGTCAAAGTGGCGTGCAACGAGAACACATCAGGCAGGTTGGATTCAAGCGTGCCCACAGCGGCATCGAAAACGTCTTGCGGCACATCCGCTTCTGCCAACACGGCGACATCTGCATCCGAATAAGTGATCGACCCGTGGCCGATGTCTTTCATCGCCTTCAGGCCAAGCACCACGGCATCCGCCCATTGGGGCGAGGGAACGCCAAGCCCGATGGTGCAGACCGAATTGGGGCTTGCGCCTGCATCTATGGCCGCGGCCATGATACGCATCGCGGCCTGATCGCTGGCGGCTGAACAGGCGTCAAAGCGCGCGCCGCTGTCGTCGATCAAGAAGCGCAGCGTGAAAGGTGCGATCACCGGCCGCGGTGCCGAGATATCCAATGTGACCTCTACGCCCTCGGGTGCCCTGCGCCGCAAATCGGTTTCGAAATTGATCTTTTGGGTGGCACTGTCGCTGATGGCGGTGATCGAGACGTGACCGGCCTCGACCGAGATTTTTGAGCGCGGCAGGGTTTTAAGTGCATTGACGGCGAACTTTACCGACGAGTCCCAGTTCTCCGGGGCCTGATATTCGGCACTTTCCAGCATATCGGTTACCGGCGCCCCGGCCGCCATTCTTTCCAGATCCGCCAATATAGGCGCCCGGTCCATTTCGGCCGGCGCGAGGCCAATCAATGAGCTCCCATCATCATTGCGCAAAATCTCAATCGAAAATGTGGGCGCGGCAATCAACGCACGATCCGCCACATCCATCGCATCACGCAGCCGTGCCGCATCCACAACCTGGCCCGCTACGGCAAGGGCGCGAAACCGCATGGCTTCGGTGGGTGCGGTGCCCGACAACACCACTTGCAGCCCGTCCGAACCGACTTCCACCCAAGCATGCCCAGCCTCGGTCAGCACCCGCCGGACCCCAAGTTTTGAGAAGCGTTCAATTGCGGAAACCGTCCATATCGACAGCAAAAAGCACAAGAACCCGGTCAGCACGAACACCAGCGGGATCATTGCGGTTTTGGGCAGCCTGGTGGGACGTGTTATTTTCAACGCGGTAACCTTGAACAATTCACGATGCCTTCCTTACGACTCCCAGCCGCAAGGATCAATCAAAGGAAAGCCGCAAGGGCAAGAAACAGCGCAGCGATCAGCCCGGTATCGCGGTTGCTCAAGAACAGCCGGTGGCAATTGGCCGGATCAGCGGTGTCAAGCTTGCGCAATTGCCACCAAAGGTGCCACCCCACGGCCCATGGTGCAATAAGCCCCAGCCCCAGCTGTGCCACGCCGGCATCCGGCAAAAGTGCGGCCACAATCGCGCCCGTCATCAAGACCACAGTGGCGACCAGAAAAAACGCGAGCCACTTTCCAGTCGAATCGCCAAACAGCCGCGCTGTGGATTTCACCCCGATCAACACATCGTCTTCCTTGTCTTGATGGGCATAGATCGTGTCGTAAAACAGCGTCCAGCCGATACCGGCAAGATAAAGCAAGATCGCGGGCAACCCCGGCCAGCCCGCATGGGCGGTATAGGCGACGATAACGCCCCAATTGAACGCAAGGCCCAAAAACAGTTGCGGCCACCAGGTAAAGCGCTTGGCAAAGGGGTAGATGGCAACAAGCACAAGCGATGACAGCCCCAAAGCAATGGTCACAGCGTTGTAAGACAGCAAGATCCCCCCCGCGAGCGCCATTTGCACGAACATCCACAACAGCGCTTGTTTGACGCTCACTTGCCCCGAAGGAATCGGCCGCGATCTGGTGCGCGCAACCGCCGCGTCAAAATCGCGGTCGGTGATGTCATTCCAGGTGCATCCTGCCCCGCGCATCAGCCACGCCCCCGCCGCACAGCCCAGCGCAATCCAGATATCCCAAAGCCGCCAGCCATCCCCCATCGCCGCCAGCCCAAGGCCCCACCAGCAGGGCAAAAGCAACAGCCACGTGCCAATAGGACGGTCGGCGCGCGACAGGCGCAAAAAGGGGCGCATCCGGTCTGGTGCATAAAGGTCAACCCAATTGCCTTGCAGGGCATCGGCGACCTGACCTGCGGCCTCTGGCTTTTGCGACGACGGGGTCATAAGTTCGGCCTCGGTTAAAGGAATGGCGGCAATGGCGAAGATCAGGCTCTGTGTAGACCATCCGCTTGGGGCGGGGCAAGAATTTGCCCTGAGCGAGGCGCAGGCACATTACCTTTTTGCGGTGATGCGCGAAGGCGTGGGCGCGCAGCTACTGGTTTTCAACGGGCGCGATGGCGAATGGCTGGCCGAAGTCAAAAGCCTGGCGAAGCGCGGCGGGGTGCTTGGGTGTCTGGCGCAAAGCCGCCCGCAACTGCCCGCACCCGATCTTTGGCTGTTGTTTGCGCCGGTAAAAAAGGCGCGCACCGACATGATCGTGGAAAAGGCGGTTGAACTGGGGGCGTCGCGGATCATGCCCGTGGGCACCGAATTCACCAATTCCGACCGTATGCGGCAAGACAAGGCCGAGGCGCATGTGCGCGAAGCAGCCGAGCAATGCGGTGCGATGCATTTGCCCGAGGTGGCCATTCTTGCGCCGCTGAAGAAGGTGATTGCGGGCTGGGATCCGGCGCGCAAAATCCTGTGGGCCGACGAATCTGCAGCCCGCTGCCCGCAGCACTTTGCAAATCCCATCGTCACGGCCAAGGCGGGGCCATGGGCGGTATTGGTAGGCCCCGAGGGCGGTTTTTCGGACAGTGAACGCGAAACCCTGCGCGCATTGCCTTTCGTCGTGCCCATCGCACTCGGGCCGCGTATCTTGCGCGCCGAGACAGCGGCAATTGCATTGCTGACGCTGTGGCAGGCGCATCTTGGGGATTGGCAATCATGAGCTTTCTGCGCCCCGAGGCCGTGGCGGTCCTGACCAGATGGAAAGAGGTTGGCGCGGCGGTGGCCGCAATCGGGTTTGGTCTTTGGCTGTTGGCGCTGGGTGGTTACTTTTTCGTGCCGCTTGGCGCGGCGGTTTTGGTTTTGGCGACAGGCTGGCTGGTCATCGCCCTGCGCCGCTTGCGGTTTCAACGGCCCGTGGGTGCACCAGGCGTGGTTGAGGTGGATGAAGGGCAAGTGGGATATCTTGGCCCCAACTTCGGCGGCTATCTGGCACTGCGCGAACTGGCAGAGCTGCGGATGATCCGTTTGCAAGGCCAACGGCACTGGCGACTTCGTCAGGCCGATGGTCAGGTTTTGATCATCCCGACCAACGCGGCCGGTGCCGAACAGCTCTTTGATGCATTCGCGACATTGCCGGGTGCTGATATGTCGGTGATAGCCGCGGCACTGGACGGACATGCGGATACGCAACTGCTTTGGACCTGTCCGCCAAAGGTGGCCTTGACTTGACCGCCGCGCCGCGCCACCTCTACCCTCCCAAACGAAGAATAGATCGGAGCCCCTCATGTCGATTCCCCAATCCGGTGGTGGCCCGATCGAACGGTTCGAACAATTGGCCGAGTACATGGAAAGCGGCGCCAAGCCGCAAGCCGATTGGCGCATTGGCACTGAGCATGAAAAATTCGGCTATCTGACCGACACTTTGGCACCTGTGCCCTATGACGGGCCTCGTTCTGTCCGCGCCCTGCTTGAGGGGCTGCGCGACACCTTCGGCTGGGATCCGGTGATGGAGCAAGATCACATCATCGGCCTGACCAAGAACGGCGCCAACGTCAGCCTTGAACCCGGCGGCCAGTTTGAGCTTTCCGGCGCGCCGCTGACCTCGGTCCATGACGTCCGCGCCGAGCTTGAGGCACATCTGGCCGAGGTCAAGGCGGTGGCAGAGCCGATGGGCATCCGCCACCTCGGCCTAGGTGCCGCACCATGCTGGAGCCATCAAGACATGCCGATGATGCCCAAAGGGCGCTACCGGCTGATGACGGATTACATGGGCCGGGTCGGCACCCACGGCACACAGATGATGTACCGGACCTGCACGGTTCAGGTGAACCTTGATTTCGCATCTGAGGCCGACATGGTCAAAAAACTGCGCGTGTCGCTGGCTTTGCAGCCTTTGGCGACCGCGCTTTTCGCCTCTTCCCCGTTTTTCGAGGGCCAGGTGAACGGCCACAAAAGCTGGCGCTCGCGTATCTGGCGCGATCTCGATGCCAGCCGCACCGGTATGCTGCCCTTCGCCTTCGAGGATGGCATGGGCTATCAGGCCTATGTTGACTGGGTTTTGGATGTGCCGATGTATTTCGTCTACCGCGACGGCAAATATATCAATGCCTTGGGCCAGTCTTTCCGCGATTTCCTGAAGGGCGAACTGCCTGCCTTGCCGGGCGAAAAGCCCACGCTTTCCGATTGGGCCGATCATATGACCACGGTTTTCCCTGAAGCGCGGGTGAAGAAATACATTGAAATGCGTGGAGCCGATGTGGGCGACGCCGATCACATTGTTGCACTGCCCGCGTTTTGGGTGGGGCTGATGTATGACCAAGGCGCGCTGGATGCCGCCTGGGATCTGGTCAAGGGGTTTGACGCCGAAACCCGCGAGGGTTTGCGGGTTGCGGCCTCGGTCTCGGGTCTTCAGGGCGAAGCGGGCGGCGTGAAGCTGATTGATCTTGCGCGCGCGGCGGTGGATCTGTCGCAAGCGGGCCTTCAGGCGCGGGGCTTGGGCGAGGAAAGCCAACTTGCGCCGCTGGTGACAAGCCTTGCCACCGGAAAGGTGCAGGCCGACCGCTGGTTGGAGCGTTACCACGGTGTGTGGGGCGGCAATATGCGCC
>JBATTI010000207.1:0-4621 GCA_049670445.1 Albidovulum sp.
GGGTCGGATCGGCGGGTCGTGGGATTGATGCGGTGTTGCAATCGGCCATGCCGCTTGCGGTCTATGCGGCCGCGCTGATCTTGCCGCTGGTCCTTTATCGCCCTCGCCGCGGCATGTTGGTGGGTGCGAGATGAGCGGTTTGGAACTTCGTGATGGTCTGATCACGCCGCGCGGCCGGTCGGCGCCCCTGTTCGACCCGCTGACCTTGACGATACCGGCTGGCGAAATCGTCACAGTCATGGGCGCGTCCGGCATCGGAAAATCGACCCTGATCGACCACATCGGCGGGCATCTTTCGGCCGGATTTGAGGCGACGGGTAAGGTGATCTTATGTGGGCGCGATCTGGCCGGCGTTGCGGCAGAAGCCCGCCATATCGGTATTCTTTTTCAAGATGCGGTGATGTTTCCGCATCTTTCGGTGGGCGATAATCTGGCCTTCGGTCTGGCGCGGCACATCAAAGGCCGCGCCGCCCGGCAGGCCGCAATCCGCGAGGCGCTTTCCCAAGCCGGGCTGCAAGGTTTTGAGCATCGCGATCCGGCAGAGCTTTCGGGCGGGCAGCGCGCGCGGGCGGCCTTGATGCGCACGCTTTTGGCGGAGCCAAGGGCGCTGTTGCTGGATGAGCCGTTCAGCAAACTTGACCCCGAATTGCGCGCCGATCTGCGCGCCTTCGTCTTTGCCCATATCCGCGCCCGCGCCATTCCGGTGATGATGGTTACCCATGACGCCAGCGATGCCGATGCAGCCGGTGGCCCGGTGGTGCGTCTTTAAAGGCTGGCGCTTAGCGCGGCTAATACGGCATCGCCCATCTGTGCTGTCGTAACCGGCTTGCCGCCTTCAGGCCCCATCAGATCGGCGGTGCGCACACCGTCGGCCAGCACTTTTTCCACGGCTTTCTCAACCCGCGTCGCCTCATCCCCCTGATCGAAGGAATAGCGCAGCGCCATGGCAAAGCTCAGGATACAGGCAATCGGATTGGCCTTGCCGGTGCCTGCGATGTCAGGGGCCGAGCCGTGAACGGGTTCATAAAGCGCCTTGGGCCGACCGCTGGCCATCGGCGCACCAAGACTGGCCGAGGGCAGCATGCCCAAAGACCCGGTCAGCATCGCGGCGCAGTCTGACAGGATATCGCCAAACAGGTTGTCGGTGACGATCACGTCAAACTGCTTTGGTGCGCGTACCAGCTGCATGGCTCCGTTATCGGCATACATATGCGAAAGCTCGACTTCCGGGTATTCGTTGTCATGGACCCACTGCACCTCTTCACGCCACAAGATGCCGGATTCCATCACATTGGCCTTCTCCATCGAGCAGACCTTGTTGCTGCGCCGCTTGGCCAGTTCAAACGCCGAACGCGCCACGCGGCGGATTTCCTCGGTCGTATAGCGCTGGGTGTTGATGCCGATCCGCCCGCCTTCGTTATCGTCGAAAATCCCGCGGGGTTCGCCGAAATAGACGCCCGAGGTCAGTTCGCGCACGATCATGATATCCAGCCCCGCCACGATGTCTTTCTTGAGCGAGGAGAAATCGGCAAGCGCGTCAAAACACTGCGCCGGGCGCAGATTGGAAAACAGATCCATTTCCTTGCGGATGCGCAACAGCCCGCGTTCCGGTTTGACCGCGAAATCGAGGTTATCATATTTCGGCCCGCCGACGGCACCCAGCAGCACGGCATCCACCGCCTGCGCCTTGGCCAGAGCCTCATCGGTCAGCGGCACGCCGTGGGCGTCATAGGCGGCCCCGCCGATCAGATCTTCCGAGACGTTGAATTTCAGCCCGCGCTTTGCGCCGAACCAGTCGATGATCTTCTTGACCTCGGTCATGACTTCCGGGCCGATGCCGTCGCCAGCAAGGATGAGGATGGATGGATTGGCCAAGGCAAAGCTCCCAAAGACTGAATAAGTGGCCTTTCGCCTAGCCAATGGCCGCTCCGGGGTCAAGCGGCAGCCATGGTTCTTAAGGTATTTGTCCGCATATAAAGTTGCGCGGATTGGTGTTACGGCAGGGTGATGTCTACCCAAACCAGCCGATGACGCGAAGCGGTAGCGGCAATCTCGCCCTCAGGCGTGGCGGGGTCGGGCCACCAAACGCCCGCCCCTTCGATGTGCAGATCGGCGGATGGCAACACATAATCAACCCGCAGGTTGCCCGGGCCTTTGTCTTCGGACCAGTCGGCGGTGTCATGTGCCGCATCAGCCTTTTGTGCGGCATTGGGGCCGCCTTGAGCGCGCGCTGCCGCCTGCCCGCCTTCGCTGGTTGGCGCAAGGTCTTGCAGCCTTGGGTCCGCAAGCAAAGCCGAAATCCCTTCGGCCCGCCCGTCTCCATCGATGGGGTCAAGATTTGCATCGCCCAGAATGACAAAGCTTTGCTTTGGCGGGGCCCAGGGCAGGGCGCCATCCAGATATTTCAGCCAAAATACCGTTTCATCGTGGTTCCGCCTGCCGTTGCGATCCTCGGGGCCGTCAAAGACCGGGGGCGTCGCGTGATAGGCCATCAGGTGCAGGCTTTGGCCATCCGGCATGGTGACCGGCACATCCCAATGCGCGGTCGTAGACAGCCGCTGATGGTTGGAGGACAGCGCATCCAGCCCGGCGTCAGCCAACAGGTTTTCGGGCAGATCACGCCACAGGAAGGCGGAAAAATCCCGCGCCCCAGCCACATCAAGCGGTCGTCGTGAGAGGATTGCCATGCCGCCTTCGCCCGCAAAGCGGCCATAGCCCTGTGCGTCGCCCGGACCACGCAGCTTGCCATCTCCGTCAAGATCGAAGGCGGTCATCATGCCGGTATTGGGCCGCTGCGCAAACCGATATGGGTAGGGCGTGCCATCTGCGGCCAAGCGTTCGGCGAAGGCGTTCAGGGCCGCACCACCACGGTCATAATCAAAACTTGTCAGCAAAAGGATATCGGGCGAAACCTTGGTGATGACCGATGCGAGGGCTGCAATTTGCGGATCTTTGCCACGGGCGATATCGCGCAGCAACAGGCCGGGGCCTTTGCGGGTCAGTTCAACATTATAGGTGGCAACGCGCAAGACTTCTGCATGGGCCGATCCTGGCCACGCAAGTGCCGCAAGTATCAGGCCAGCTGCAATTCGGCCTGATCTGCGGGGTTCAGGCTGCGCCGTTTGTCGGCGATCATGCGGGCGATACGCCCCATGGCAATGCCGCGCATGAAGAGGCTGGCGGGTAGGAATGCCCATGCGGTCATGGTCCAAATAAGAGTGTGAGGGCTTTCCAACGTTATCGGTGCAAAGGACAATGCTGCAAGCTTCAAGACTGCGGGGATCAGGAATGGCAGTAAGAAACCCAGTGCGATGTTGAACCGGGAATCGCGGTTAAGGCGATCAACCACATCGCCGCCGGTGGTCGGATCGAAGGTCGGAAGATTGATCCAGACGTTGAAGCTGCCCATGCGGCTTGGCCAGCCGATGAGGCGCATGGTGAGAACGAAAAACACCAGCGTAAGAAGCGAAATCACATAGCTGATTCCGGCCGCGGTGCGCACAAGCAAGACATGTTGATCGTTCAGCCCGTCGGGCAACATCAACACCACCAGCCGTACCGGGCTATAGGGAACGTCGATTGCGAGGCCCAGGTTTTTGCCCAGTTCATTAATGAACATCGTCAAAGTCGTCGGCTCAACCACGCCACGGGCAATGGCTGACAACAGCAGGACCGTTGCGAAAAGTGACAAGAAGCGTATGCGGTTAAAGGGTGGGGCATCGCGAAACTCTACCAGACCCGGATAGACAGAAGCATATTCGAAAAAGGTAAGGGCCGCCGCAAAAAGGGCCACCAGCGCCACGATCTGGGATGTGTCGGTACTGACCCCCGGAACCATGAGCGACGGGGTGGCGATTAACAACATCACCAACACGCCACGCACGAATGCGCCTGTGATTTGCGAGATCACTGCTTTTCCCTCAAATTGGCCGGATGCGATACTGTGCCGTCACCCTGTTCCGTTGCGATCCCGTCAATTGTGGCGGGTTGCCTTATTCTTGCCACAGTTTCGCCCATTTCCATAACCCCTGACAATCATTGGTTAAGGTTAACAAGCGTAAAAAGGCCATTTCGTGATGAAACTGGTGCGGCTTTGCATCAAATTGGTGCCGTGAATCTGGCTGAAATGTGGCAAAAAAGAGGCCGCCCTAGTGGACGGCCCCATATTTTGTGGATGAAGGGTGGGTTACACCCAAGGACGAGTTTGCGCGGCGGCGCTTTCAAAGCTTTCGATTGATGCCGCTTTTTCCATGGTCAGACCAATATCGTCGATACCGTTCAAGAGGCAGTGCTTTTTGAAGGCGTCGACCTCAAAGCTGAAGCGCGTGCCATCGGATGCCGTGACCGTCTGATCTTCCAGATCTATGGCGATGCGGGCATTGGCGCCCTTGTTGGCATCGTCCATCAGATGATCGACGGCGTCTTTCGGCAAGACGATGGGCAAGATGCCGTTCTTGAAGCAATTGCTGTAGAAGATATCGGCAAAGCTGGTTGAAATCACGCAGCGGATGCCAAAATCCAACAGCGCCCAAGGTGCGTGTTCGCGGCTTGATCCGCAGCCAAAATTATCGCCCGCGACCAGTATTTCGGCCTTGCGGTAGGCGGGTTGGTTCAGCACGAA
>JBATTI010000208.1:0-3606 GCA_049670445.1 Albidovulum sp.
CGTCTCTACCCCGGCGCAAAAGCTGGTGCGCGGGACGTTGGCCACGATGGAGGCACTGATCGCCGCCGAGGCCGCCGATGGCCCGGCACTGATTCTTCTTGGGCCGCTGGCGCCGGAACAATGACCACGCATGCGGCCACCATTTGCGCGTCATGCCCCGCCGGTCAGGTCGGGTTCGGGGCCGCGCTGAAAGCGGGGTTCGCGGCGCAATCCTTGCCCATTGAGTTGCGCGAAACCGAATGTATGTCTGGCTGCACGAAACCCTCAACCCTTGCCTTTCGTGCGCCGGGAAAGACCGCCTATCTGTTTGGGGACATCAGCGAAAAGGATTTGCCCGACATTCTGATTTTCGCGCGGCTATATCTGGCCTCGTCCGACGGTAACCTCGATGATGCGCGCCTGATCGGGGCGCTGCGCATGAAGGCAATCGCGCGAATTCCGGCCTGAAGGGCAACGGCGTCGTTTTAAGGCGCTTGATTGGCGCTTTTCCGGCTTGACCGCACGGCCCCGCTGCTGGCAGATGGAGGTGCAAGGTGTTCCAACGTCGCTAAGCGTCAGGAACTGAAACGGGAATGGGGAAGGGTGGACCCAATCGGGCACCCAAAGCCCCAACCGCCCCCGCGACTGTAAGCGGCGAGCGGCTTTCCACAGGCCACTGATGGGCACAATCCATCGGGAAGGCGGAAAGCAGGCTGCGACCCGCGAGTCAGGAGACCGGCCATGCGGAAGGCAATGGAAAACGCCGTCGGGTGTGACGGCCAAGGAGAATGAAGATGAACGTGAATACCGAAGCCACCGCCCAAACCTCATCAGCTTTGCTGTCGATCGTCCTTGTCGCCCTTATCGGCGCGACCGTGGTCTTTGTTGCAGGTCATGCACAATCGGCAACCTTGCATGACGCCGCACATGACATGCGTCACGCGACCGGATTTCCCTGCCACTAAGGCCGGGCTGAACATCCAACCATGATCCAACGTATGGTGACCAGCGCTTTGTTCGCTGGCTGTGCGGCGGGGCTGTTCGCAGCCTTGCTGCATTTCGCATTCGTTCAGGAATACATCCTTCTGGGCGAGAAATATGAAACCGGTGCATTGGTGCATTTCGGCGGGGCCACTGATGCGCCTGCGCCCGAAGGCCATGACCACGGCGACGATGGGCACAGCGAAACTGGGCACAGCGAAACCGGGGCTGAATCGGCACCGCATGAGCACCCAAGTGGGGATATGTCCCGCAACGTCCTTACAGTCTTGTTTTGGGCTTTGACCTACGTCGGCTTTGGCCTGCTGCTGGTTGCGGGCTTTGCCGTGGCAGAGCATTTCGGCCGTAAAGTTGCCGCCCGCGATGGCATCTTATGGGGCCTTGCGGGTTTTGCGGCCATGCATCTTGCCCCGGCCCTGGGTCTGGCACCAGAGCTGCCCGGAACCATCGCGGCAGATCTTTTTGCCCGTCAGGTCTGGTGGTTGGGCACGGTGCTGGCTACCGGCGCGGGGCTTGCACTTTTGACATATGGGCGTGGGTTTGCCATGGCGCTGCTGGCCGGTGCATTGCTGGCCGCACCCCATGTGATCGGCGCGCCGCAGCCCGACAGCTTTTGGGGGGTTGCCCCGCCAGAGGTGGCTTCGGCCTTCGCTGCCCGGGTGCTGGGCTCGGGGCTTGCGGCCTGGGCCGTTCTGGGCATTCTGGCTGCACGACTTTGGTGCGGCAAGGCCAGCTGACACGGACCGCCGCGCGCTTTGTGGTGCGCGGCGGCCCTGATCTGGAAGGGCTGACCGTTTTTTGAGCCAACGGAGCGCGCAATGATTGACCTGCTATTGATCGGTATCGGCACCGGTAATCCCGATCATCTGACCTTGCAGGCGGTTAAGGCGCTGAATTCGGTCGATTTGATCGCTATTCCCCGCAAAGGCAACGACAAGGCCGATCTTGCCGGGCTTCGCCGCCAGATATGCGCGGATGTGCTGACCAACCCATCCGTGCGCATTGCAGAGTTCGACCTGCCCAAACGCGATGCCGCAAACCCCGATTACAAGCTGGGCGTCGACGACTGGCATGATGCGATAGCAACGGTCTGGAAAGACACGATCCTGGGCGAAATCGGTCCTAAGGGCCGTGTGGCGTTACTGGTCTGGGGCGATCCGTCGCTTTACGACAGCACCTTGCGGATTGCCGGGCGGGTAGGCACAGAATTGTCACTGAATGTGAGTGTCATCCCCGGCATAACCTCGCTTCAGGCCTTAACGGCATCGCATGTTATGCCGATAAATGAAATTGGTGCACCCTTCATGGTCACCACGGGGCGCAAATTGCGCGACGACGGGTGGCCCGAGGGTGTGGATACGCTGGCGATCATGCTTGATGGTGAGTGTTCGTTTCAGGCCATCGACCCGCAAGGGGTGACAATCTGGTGGGGCGCCTATGTCGGGATGGCCGAAGAGATGGTCTTGTCAGGCCCGCTGGCAGATATGACGGCGCAAATTGTGAAGACACGGGCAGAGGCGCGCGCCAATCACGGCTGGATCATGGATATCTACATCCTGCGCCGCTGAGGGCTTCGATTTTTCTGCGAAAAATCGCACAATTTTTCGCAGAAAAATTGATTACACCGTCAGGAAGTGCGAATCGTATCACCAATTTGCAATACGGGCGTCAACTCAACCCTCTCGCCACCGATCAGCCCGCTGTCGCTTTTGCCAGAGATAATCCCAGCGGCGCGTTGACCGATTTCGCGGCGGCACGCATCCATCGTTGCCAGACGGCGCGGCAAGCCTTCCAAAAGCTCAACTCCATTGAAGCCGGCAAGGCCCAAGCGCCCCGGCACATCAATGCCTTTATCAAGACAATAAAGCAGCCCCCCCGCGCCAATCATATCATTGGAATAATAAAGAAAATCCAGATCCGGGCTGCGCTTCAGCATCGCCTCGGTCATCTCGCGCCCCTTCAAAAGCGCGGAACCGCCTGAATAAAACTCGCTATCCTCTAGCGTTATCCCCGCCTCGGCAAGCCCGGCCACAAAACCGTCCAGCCTTTTGCGGGCGCGGTGGTCGTCGGGCATCTTGGTGCCCATGAATCCGATCCGCCGGTAACCCGCCTTGACGATCGCCCGCGCCATTTCCAGCCCAGCGCGTTTGTGCGAAATGCCGACAACAGAATCAATCACCTCGCCATCGACGTCCATTATCTCGACGATCGGAATGCCCGCATTGTTCAGCATCGCCCGCGAACTGGGGTTATGTTCAAGCCCGGCGATGATCACGCCCGAGGGCCGCCAGGACAACATCTCGTAAAGCACGGTTTCTTCACGCTCTGCCGCATAATTCGTCACCCCGAAGACCGGTTGCAGACCCGATTCCTCCAGACCTTCCGATATACCGCTGAGGACTTCGGGGAAGACCAGATTGGACAAGGACGGTACAATCACCGCGACCAGATTGACCCGTTGTGAGGCCAAGGCGCCGGCAATCTTGTTGGGCACATAGCCAAGGCGTTTGGCTGCCTCCAAAACCTTGTCGCGCGTGCCGGTCGATACATCGCCGCGGTTGCGTAAAACCCGGCTGACCGTCATTTCCGAAACGCCCGAAGCCTCGGACACATCACGCAATGTCAGTG
>JBATTI010000209.1:0-10862 GCA_049670445.1 Albidovulum sp.
ATCCAAAAGTGCGTCGACATAGGCGCGCCGCCCACCCGCCGCCAACCGCCGCTGTGCGGCCAGCACATCAACCATGTGATAATGCAGCGCATGCAAGGTTGCAGCCGTGGGGGACGGGACCCATGCACAATTTGCCCCGGCCTTTGGATGTTCGATCTTCTGTTCCAGCATTGCGGCCATCAGATCGGGCATCGCCCACATCCCCTTGCCAATCTGCGCGCGCCCCGACAGCCCGCACTCCAGACCGATATCGACATTCTGGTTTTCATAGGCGGTGATCCAGCCTTTGCGCTTGATGAACTCCTTGCGGCTGAAGGGGCCCGCCTCCATCGAAGTGTGAATTTCATCCCCCGTGCGGTCCAAAAACCCGGTGTTGATGAAGGCAACCCGATGGCGCGCTGCGCGAATACATTCCTTGAGGTTTACGGAGGTGCGACGTTCTTCGTCCATGATGCCAATCTTGACCGTATGGCGCGGCAAGCCCAGCACATCTTCGACCCGCGTCAAAACCTCGTCCGCGAAGGCAACTTCTTCGGGGCCATGCATCTTGGGTTTGACGATATAGATTGACCCCTTGTGCGAATTGCGCGGCCCTTCGCTTTTTTGCAAATCATGCATGGCGATCATTGTGGTGATCATCGCATCCATGATCCCCTCGGGCACTTCGGCCCCATCGGGCAGCAAGATCGCCGGATTACTCATCAGATGGCCAACATTGCGGATCCACAGCAAAGCGCGGCCTTTGACCGACAGCGGCGTGCCATTAGGTGCAAGATAGTCGCGGTCAGGGTTCAGACGGCGGGTAAAGCTGCTACCACCTTTTTTCACCGCCTCGGTCAAATCGCCCTTCATCAGGCCAAGCCAGTTGGCATAGGCCTGCACCTTGTCTTCGGCATCCACGCAAGCGACGGAATCTTCGCAATCCATGATCGCCGACATCGCAGATTCTATCACCACATCGGCCAGACAGGCCTGATCGCGGCTACCGATGAAATGCGCGCGGTCAAAGACCAGTTCGACATGCAAGCCGTTGTTGCGCAACAAGACCACATCCGGCGCGCGCGGATTGCCCCGGTAGCCCACGAATTTCCCCGGATCGACCAGAGGCAGATCATCGATCAGCAACTGGCCATCCTTGACATGGTAGCGCCGCACATCACCGTGGCTGGCGCCCGCAATCGGAAAGGCCTCGTCCAGGAACACCCGCACCCGCGTTACGACCCGTGCGCCCCGGCCGCGTTCATAGCCGCCAGCGGGCGGCAGGCTGCCCATCGCGTCGGTGCCGTAAAGGCAATCATACAAGCTGCCCCAGCGGGCATTGGCAGCATTCAGCGCATAGCGCGCATTGGTGATCGGCACCACAAGCTGCGGGCCGGGAATACTGGCGATCTCCGGGTCAACATTGACGGTGTCAATCTGGAACTCTTCCCCCTCGGGCAACAGATATCCGATCTTTTCCAAAAACCCGCGATAGGCGTAATGGTCATGCGGCGCATCGCGGTGGTCGCGGTGCCATTGATCAATCCGGGTCTGAATATCGTCGCGTTTGGCCAAAAGTGCGCGGTTCTTCGGGGCAAGATCCGACAGCATTGCCGCAAAGCCCGCCCAAAACGACTTGGGCGAAACACCGGTGCCTGGCAAGGCGCGGGCGTCAATAAAAGTCGCAAGCTGGGCATCTATCTTTAGCCCTTCAATCTCAATCCGTGCTGTCACTTCGGCCTCCGGTAATTGCGGTATGCTGTCGCACACAATATGGCGCGGATGGCGGCACAGGCAAGACGGCATCCCTCCAAAAGCCAAAGCACATCGAAGTTTCATGGGGGCCGCATGCCCAAAAAACCGCCAGCCCCCTTCCCTTTTCGCGCTGAACCGGACTAACTCGGGCAAAGGATCAAAGGATGACCACCATGGCAGATGCGCAGCCCACATTGCTTGCAGATTACCAACCCTACCCTTTCACCCTCACCTCGGTTGATCTGGGTTTTGTGCTGCATCCGACCGCCACGCGGGTCACCGCGCGCATCCATTTCGCCCCCAATCCCGCCCGCCCCGGCCGCCATGATCTGCGGCTTGACGGCGAGGCCCTCAAACTGATCAGCGCCCATATCGACGGCACGCCCGCACGCGTCACCCAAGATGCAAGCGGCCTGACGGTTGCCGCAGCCGACCTGCCCCACGGCCCCTTTTTGTGGGAGGTGGTGGTAGAGGTAGCCCCCGCCAGCAACACCTCGCTTGATGGGCTTTACATGTCGGGCGGCATGTTTTGCACGCAATGCGAGGCCGAAGGCTTTCGCAAGATCACATTCTACCCTGACCGTCCCGATGTGATGGCGCCCTTCAAGGTCCGTATCGAGAGTGACATGCCGGTGCTGTTGTCGAACGGCAATCCAACCGCGCGCGGTCCGGGGTGGGCAGAATGGACAGACCCGTGGCCCAAACCCGCCTATCTTTTCGCATTGGTGGCGGGTGATCTGGTAAACCTTGCCGATCACTTCACCACCGCATCCGGCCACGTGGTTGATCTTAACATCTGGGTACGCGACGGAGATCTTGATCGTTGTGATTACGCCATGGGTGCACTTATCCGCTCAATGCAATGGGACGAGAAGGTTTACGGGCGTGAATACGATTTGGACGTTTTCAACATCGTAGTGGATGATGACTTCAATATGGGCGCAATGGAAAACAAGGGCTTGAACATTTTCAACTCCAAACTGGTTCTGGCCAGCCCTGAAACCGCGACCGATCTGGATTATGAGCGTATCGAAGGTGTCATCGCGCATGAATATTTCCACAACTGGACCGGCAACCGCATCACCTGCCGCGATTGGTTTCAGCTTTGCCTGAAGGAGGGTCTGACGGTGTTTCGCGATCAGCAATTCACCGCAGACATGCGATCAGCCCCGGTCAAGCGCATTGACGATGTGCTGACACTGCGCGCCCGACAGTTTCGCGAAGATATGGGGCCGCTGGCCCATGCGGTACGACCCGAAAGCTATGTCGAGATCAACAATTTCTACACCGCCACGATCTATGAAAAAGGTGCGGAAGTTATCGGCATGCTCAAACGCCTTGTGGGCGATGACGGCTACAAAGCCGCCCTTGACCTTTACTTTGCCCGTCACGACGGTGATGCGGCGACAATAGAAGACTGGCTGCGGGTTTTTGAAGATGCCACGGGCCGCGACCTGACGCAGTTCAAGCGCTGGTACAGCGATGCCGGCACCCCATGCCTTGGCGTGGAAGAGCTGTGGCATGACGGCAGTTATACCTTGATCTTAACCCAAGAAACCCCGCCCACGCCGGGGCAAAGTCAAAAGCCGCCGCGCCTTATCCCCATAGCCCTTGGCCTTTTCAACCCCAACGGCGATGAAGTATTGTCCACCACCGTGCTGGAGATGACCGAAGCGCGGCAAAGCTTTACCTTCACCGGCCTCGCAGCCCGCCCAATCCCATCAATCTTGCGCGGCTTTTCTGCCCCCGTGGTGCTTGACCGCAAGGTCACGGCAGACGAACGCGCCTTCTTGCTCGCCCATGACACCGACCCGTTCAACAAATGGGAGGCCGGCCGCGCATTGGCCACTGAGGTTTTGCAAGCGATGATCTTGGATGGCACAGACCCGTCTGATGGCTTCCTTGCGGCCTTGGACAGCATGTTGCGCGATGAGAGCCTTGATCCGGCCTACCGCGCCCTTTGCTTGCGCCTTCCAACCCAAGATGACATGGCCCAAACCTTGCATTCTAACGGCTATGTGCCCGACCCTGACGTGATCCATGCCCAGACCAAGCGGCTTAACATTGCCATGGCCACGCGGCTTGAAACGACGCTGGATGCAAATTTTGCAGCCTTGCAGGGCACCGAGGCCTTTTGCCCCGACGCGGCCTCTGGCGGGCGGCGCGCTTTGCGTCTTGCCTGTCTTGGCTTGCTGAACCGCCTCGACAATGGCGGCCGTGCTGCGGCACTTTTCGCATCGGCCAATAACATGACCGAAATGCTGGGCGCGCTTGGCTGTTTGATGACCGCGGGGCGTGGAGCTGCGGAACTGGCCACTTTTTACGACCGTTTTCGCAGCAATCGTCTGGTCATCGACAAATGGTTTGCCTTGCAAGCCTCGCATGCCGAACCGGAAGATGCCGCCCGCACCGCCGAAAATCTGTCGCACCACGCCGATTTTGATTGGGAAAACCCCAACCGTTTTCGCGCCCTGCTTGGGGCTCTGGCCGTCAATCACGCGGGCTTTCATCATGGCTCAGGTGCCGCTTATGATTTTTACGCCAACTGGCTGATCCGGCTTGATCCGCTGAACCCGCAAACCACCGCGCGCATGTCCACGGCATTTGAAACATGGGCGCGCTATGATCCAGACCGGCAATCCAAGGCCCGCGCAGCCATGGCACGTATCTTGGCGGCCCCGGCCCTTAGTCGCAACACGACCGAGATGATTCGGCGTTTGTTGGGATAATCTGACCCAACGCGCCCGCCGACAGCCAATTAATACTGTTCCCACACAAACAATCCCTGCCCGGAGCCCAACATCGTTTCCTTGGACGATGCGGCGGCGGGTGCTTTGTGGTTTGTGCAACCAATCATCAACAAAGTGGTGTTAACTGGTTGCATTGAAAAAAGCGCCATTTGGTAGATTTTATTATGCCGACCGAAACCTTTGAATACCGTCGCCAAGCGCGCGGACCGAAAAACTATATCGCTCTTTGGATCACCATGTTGGTGCTCTATTTTGCCTCTGTGCAAGGCTGGGGCTTTATGGCCGCCATACTTTGCGGCCCGTTTTTGGGCATGATCATCGTGCGACTGGTGCTGAATGAGGCTGAAGGCTTTCGCCTGAACGAATGTGGCGTCGAATACTATAGTCTCGCGGGTACGCACCGTATCAAATGGCGTGATCTGCGCGCTGTTGTGATTTCGGGCGATGGTCTGGGCGGGGCGAAATGCCTGCTGCATACCACCAATGGCGCCAGCGTGGCCTTGCCGGCAACCGACGCCTTTTCGCCCGATCGCTTGGGGCAGGAATTCAAGACCCGAAATGTGCCGATCTGGCGCGCCGAACTCGAAGACCAAAACGCGGCTCTCTCCGCACAATATTAAGCGGCGCCCATTTTCCGAGAATATGGGCAGGCTGACCGGCCCCAAAAATCGCTGCCAATTCCCGCAAAGTTGTCCATCCAATTGACTTTACGGAATTTTTTTCCACGACCCTACGGTGAGTATCCCCAAGACGCAGGCGTCTTGGGGAAGTTTGAGCGCTTGCAATACCATAGATTATCGGTCTGTTGGGCCCTGTGATCGCTGCTTTTTTCCGGGCCTCACGCGCACGCGATGCCGAAAAAGTAACGCAGGATCTGTCCAGTATGGCCTGTGACGTTTTGAATGCTGATCGCGGCATTTGAAAACCGGCCGGAACAGCCCCCCCATCACGGAAGAGATCACGGTCCTTGGCCACTGGCTGGTCAACGAAAGCGGCGGGCGGCAATCGGCCATCAACCGCATCGCCCACCGCGTGGCCAAAATCGGCGGGATGGAAACGCTGGCCCCTTGATGAAAGTGCTCAACGATACGGCAAGCAGCGGGCGTGGTGACCATTCAACGCGCCTAAAAGCAGCCTTGGAAGAAATCGCGCGGCATTTCCGGCTGTCGTCGCATTCCGGGCATGCCTTGCGGTTCGCACGCTTCTCCGTTCGCCGGAAAA
This sequence comes from Albidovulum sp., assembly GCA_049670445.1. Lineage (GTDB taxonomy): Bacteria > Pseudomonadota > Alphaproteobacteria > Rhodobacterales > Rhodobacteraceae > TMP-24. The sequence goes on from JBATTI010000209.1 coordinate 5,706, forward strand.
CCGCCAAAACAAAGCCCCTCGGCCCGAAAAAGCGCGGCTTGTCTCAGCCCCACGGCTGGCCTAAAAGCGGGCGGACGGAAAAAGGACGCAACCGATGCTTGATCTTAGCTTTGAAGCCCCGAAACCCAAAGTCATTGCCGGGGCCAAACATGATTGGGAACTGGTGATCGGGCTGGAGGTCCACGCGCAAGTCGCATCCAACGCCAAGCTGTTCTCGGGCGCCTCGACGGAATTTGGCCAAGAGCCCAATTCAAACGTCGCCTTCGTTGATGCCGCCATGCCCGGCATGTTGCCGGTAATCAACGAATATTGCGTGGCCCAGGCGGTGCGCACCGGCCTTGGCCTGAAGGCCCAGATCAACCTGCGCTCGGCCTTTGACCGCAAGAATTACTTTTATCCCGATCTGCCGCAGGGCTACCAGATCTCTCAGCTTTATCACCCGATTGTGGGTGAGGGTGAGATTATCGTTGATATGGCCCCCGGCATCGCGCGGCGCGTCCGGGTGGAACGCATCCATCTGGAACAAGATGCGGGCAAGTCGATCCACGATATGGATCCCAATATGTCCTTCGTCGATTTCAACCGCACCGGTGTGGCTTTGATGGAAATTGTCAGCCGCCCCGATATGCGTGGCCCCGAAGAGGCCGCGGCCTATGTCGTCAAACTGCGCCAGATCCTGCGCTATCTGGGCACATGCGATGGCAATATGCAAAACGGCAATCTGCGCGCCGATGTCAACGTCTCGGTCTGCCGTCTCGGCGACTATGAAAAATATCAGGCGACGCAGGATTTCGCCCATCTCGGGACGCGCTGCGAGATCAAGAACATGAACTCCATGCGCTTCATTCAACAAGCGATTGAATATGAAGCCCGCCGCCAGATCGCCATCCTCGAAGATGGCGGCTCGGTCATGCAGGAAACCCGGCTTTACGATCCCGACAAGGGGGAAACCCGCTCCATGCGCTCCAAGGAAGAGGCGCATGATTACCGCTATTTCCCCTGCCCCGACCTTCTGCCATTAGAGATTGAGCAGGCCTGGGTTGATGACATCAAAGCCGCCATGCCCGAATTGCCCGATGCCAAGAAAGCGCGATTTATGGGCGATTTCGGTTTGACCGATTATGACGCCAATGTGCTGACCGCCGATCTTGATTCCGCTGCCTTTTTCGAAGACGTCGCCAAAGGCCGCGATGGCAAACAAGCCGCGAACTGGGTAATCAATGAACTGTTCGGTCGGCTGAATAAAGAAGCCAAAACCATTGCCGACAGCCCGGTCTCAACCGCCCAGCTTGGTGGAATGCTTGATTTGCTGGGCTCTGGCGAAATATCGGGCAAGATGGCCAAGGATCTGTTTGAAATCCTCTGGAGCGAAGGCGGCGACCCGGCTGAAATAGCCGCTGCGCGCGGCATGAAACAGGTCACCGATACCGGTGCTATCGAGGCGGCGGTGGATGCGATCATCGCGGCCAATCCCGAACAGGTGGAAAAGGCCAAGGCCAATACCAAACTGGCGGGCTGGTTCGTGGGTCAGGTGCTGAAATCCACCGGCGGCAAGGCCAATCCGGCCACGGTCAACGAAATGGTCGCGCGCAAGCTGGGCATCTGAAGCGTTTCGCGATTGTCTTGAAGCACCTCACGTCAGCTAACGCGTTTTGCGTTTAACTTGAAACATCACCCATCAACTAACGCTTTGAAATCTTTGATTCCAGGCTGCGTTGGTCCGCGCGGACCCATGTGCAGAGATTGAAAAGCCGGGCGGTGCTTGACCGCGGGGGGGGCGCCGAGACGGCGATGTTGGGCCGTTTATGGCGCCGCCTCATCCGAGCCCAGTTCCGCTTGAAACGGCGCAGAAGCGCCCGCCCATGGAGCGGTCGGGCGCTGCCCGGCGGCGCGCAGTCGCGCCTTGATTCAGGGCGAGTGGGGGCGATGTTTCCAATGTCCGTTTGGCCCGCACTGCGAACCAACACGGTTTCGCAGTCAAGCCAAACAAAAAAGGCGGCCCTTTCAGGAGCCGCCTTTCCGTAACTTGAAGGTTTCGGCGCTTAGGCCTTGCGGCGGCGACGCAGCGCAGCCAAGCCACCCAGTGCAGCCATCAGACCAAAACCAGCAGCCGGCAGCGGAACTTGCGCGACATCAACACTGTCCAGCAGGCCGCCGTAGCTGTCGCTCACGCCATTCGCAGCGAAACGCAGATCGTAGTTGCCGGCGGTCGTGACGTTGAAAATCCGCCAAACTTTTGTCCAGCTGCCAACCTTTGCGGGGGCCGGGGTGCCTGCGGTCGCATAACCACTGGTCAGGTAACCAAGCGCGTTGCCGATGTTGAATTCGATGCCGTTGGTCGAAGGATCAGAGGTCCGCGGGCTATACCAGAACGACAGCATGTAGCTTCCGACCTCAAGCGCGATCGACTGCACCATGGCAGAGTTGCGGTTGCTGTCCAGCTCAACATATTTGGTGCCTTCGTGGGCATCAATCGTCGACAAGGTACGATTCGACTGAATTTCAATCCCCGGGCCTCCAATCGTGCTCCAGCCATTGATGTTCTTCCAGCGATCCCAGCTTGGTCCGGTTGAATTCAGATTGCCGAACAGCGCATTGTGGTTCAGGCCAAGGGTATTGCCGGGTACGCCGCTTTCAAAGCTGCCATTGGTGACGATGCTGGCAGCGGTCGCAGCCCCTGCAAGACCTGTGCAGATCACAGCGGATAGCGCGAAAAGGCGGGCCGAACCACCAAGATTCATCATAGTCAACATAGTTTTCCTTCACAAAAGGCCCCAAACGACTGCGGCGCCCGAGTTTTGACATAATACAGCCAGGAAATCCCCCTGAATTCCGGTCAAATGTGGCTAACATGTGGCACTGCCACGATATAGCCTCAATTGAGGGACTTTCTGTTTCCTAATTTCGCTTAATCCAGCCACAGCATGTCGCAAGACCATGACAACCGGCCCTTGATCCTTGCAACTTCATGCCGAAAGCGTCGTCGATCCCCTCTCGGCAGTGGCTCTCTTGGCGCGGGTCGTCTATGCTACGTGCCGACATCAGTTTCGAGGTTAAAATGCAGTGCTTTGAATATCAGGTCATCCCGGCCCCCCTACGCGGCGAAAAGAAGCGCGGCGTCAAGACAACGTCAGACCGGTTTGCCCAGACCATGGCCGATATCATGAACACTCAGGCGCGCGACGGCTGGGAATATCTGCGCTCTGACACTTTGCCCTCGGAAGAGCGCGCAGGTTTCACCGGGCGCCGCACGATCTTTGTGAACGTCCTGGTGTTTCGCCGTGCCGTGACGCAAGCTGCCAATGCCCCCATGCAGCGCCTTGTGCTTTCGCCCGCGGCCCAGGCCGCAGATGTGCCGCAAATCAAGATGCACGAAGAAGGCAGAGCCCCGAAACTTGGGGCCGCAAGAACCAAGGACCTGTCCGAGCCTCAGGTATCAATATCAAGCGACAGCGCATGAATGCGCCCGATCAGATCAGCGCCAAGCGCATCATGAACGGCTCGGTGGCGGGCCAGCCGGCTTTGCCCGGCAAACGCGTCGCTGCGCAAAAGGATGTGAAAATGGCTTTCGCCCCCCTCGCGAAACCCCGCATGGCCACGATGGCTTTCGCTGTCATCGACAACCTCAAGCTGGCGCGGCGCGAATGCCGCGCGCAATTTCGCATGTATTTCGGCGCTCACCTGCATTTTTACCTATTCCCCTCTTCAAAGCTCCGCCAAAACCCCTAAACTCGGCAGCCCGAATCCAAAAGCTCAAAACCCGAGGCCCGCATGAACAAGAACGACCCATTCGGATTCGATATTTCGGCCGCCTCCGACAAAAAGCGGCGGACCAAAGGCAAACGCGGCATGTCCGGGGCCTCTGAAACTTCGACCCGCGCATGCGATAGTTCCGGATGCGCCGAGGCCGGAAAATACCGCGCACCGAAGTCACCCGATACGCTTGACGAATACTACTGGTTTTGCCGCGAACATGCGCGCGAATATAATCTCAAGTGGAATTTCTTTCAGGGGTCAAGCGAAGATGACTTTGATAAGTTCATCGACAAAGACCGGGTCTGGGGGCGCGAAACCAAACCTTTCGGCAAACCCGGATCGGAGGATCGCGCCTGGCAAAGGCTCGGGGTGGCAGATCCGATGGAAATCCTGGGGGCCAATGCCACGATGAACCCCGGACGGTCATTGGGCCGCAAATTGCCGCCCACCGAACGCAAGGCTCTTGATATTCTTGAGGCCCGCGACAGCTGGACCAAACCCGAGATCCGCAAACAATACAAATCCCTGGTCAAGGATCTGCACCCGGACATGAATGGCGGCGACAGATCGGATGAGGATCGCTTGCAAGAAGTCGTCTGGGCCTGGGATCAGATCAAGGAAAGCCGGAACTTCAAGGACTGAACCGGCAAAAGGTAAGCCCTGCCGGTGCTCTCTGCCATGCGGATTTTTCCGTTATTCCTGGCCTAGATACCATGACTGACGGTGACAGCGTTCGAGGCGTCCATTAGGCCCCCAAACCAAACGCGGTTCGCGCGTTTGCCTTCATCACCGCTTTTCGCAATCGGTATCGTCATCACTCAAGACGGCACCGAAAAGCCCGGACACCCCGTAAGCGGACGATATGTTTGGTGAGTTTCCGAGAGCGGCGCTATAGCGTTTCGCCTTAAACCCGAAATCACCTGACGCTGCCTGAAATAAAAGATTTGGGCGCGTTAGGTGATGAGTGATGTTTCAAGTTGAACGCGAAACGCTGTAAGCCGTGACAGGCCGCCCTCGTCATCGAAAATTCTACAGGAGTTCTAGCGACAGAGCCGTTTGCGCTTGCGGCGTCCCGTGGCACCAAGGCCGACCAATCCGCCAAGCAACAAAATGGCCGAAGCAGGCAAAGGAATCAAGACGACGCCCGGTAAGGCAGTCAAACGGGGGGCTTGAATGCAAAGCATCACTGCCTCAGAAGTCACTAGCATAAAAGCGCACCTGGTTGGGCGCAAAACTTCTGTGACCTCGGACGGCGCCGGATCATCACCAGCCTCAGGCAGGCCGGAACACCATCGCCAGACCGTTCATGCAATAGCGCTTGCCGGTCGGCTTCGGCCCGTCATTGAAGACATGGCCCAGATGCCCGCCACAGCGGCGGCAATGCACCTCGGTCCTTTTGCC
>JBATTI010000210.1:0-6769 GCA_049670445.1 Albidovulum sp.
TCCCAACACGGTGCCAAGCTGCAACCGCCCGGCCAACACAAACCGATCCCTGGCACCAAGCGCCTGATAGGCCCGCGCATCTGCGGTTAGCTGCGCACCAGATCCGGTACCCGAAAACCCAAAAAACGGCGTCAGCCCAACATCAAGATAAGTGCCCTTGGTTGGTTGAAGTTTAACATCGCGCCGGTCCCAGATCAGCGACATCGGCAGGGCCAGAACCTGAAACTCATCGCGAAAGGTCGGCCCTTCGATTGACGAGGTGACATATGAAAGACCGGCCTCGGCTGTCAGCCTGTCATTGATCACCCGCGTCAGGCCAAACCCAAAGGAAAGGCTGTCGATTTTCAGCCCCAAGATCTCAGCCCGCTCTAGTTCGGTCGATACAAAGGCCGAACTATCGGTAAACGGCGTGCCGGGCCGGTCGATCCGCGCACCCAGCCGGTATTCTGCGATGCCCGATTTCGCATCAATCCCGGTGACCACCCCATCAAGGCGAAACCGTTCTGCACCGCCAAACAGGTTCCGGTGCAGCCAGAAGGCCGAAAGATTGGCGCCATCCGCGCTGGAAACTTCGGCCCCAAAGCCGAACCGCCGCGGCGCCTCTTCTACCAGCGTCAGATCAATATCGAGCCGGTCACCGGGTGAAAGCTCTTTAGCCTCATTGACCACAACCGAACGAAACACCCCGGTCCGGCGCAGGCGCGACGCCATTTTATCCAAGGTTTCAGGGCTGAACTCTTCACCTTCGTGAAAGCCTGCGATCTGAACGATCCGGCGCGAGGTCATGCGCCCTTCGCCCTTCAGGTTCAACTTGCCAAATGTCACCTTGGGCCCGGCTGACAGCAAGATCTCTGCGTCGATCTTTCGGGTCTGATGATCGGCAATGATGCTCTGCCCCACAATCGCCGCCTTGGCATGGCCCAACCTGCGCCAACCATCAACCCCGGCGCGCGCCGCATCGGCAATCGCGCCAGAGCGGGCAATTTTGGTATCGCCATAGGCGGGCGGCAGTTTCGTGCCGCGGGCGTAAGGCTTCATTCGCGCCCTAAGGAAAGTGAAGGGTAGGCCGGGCTCAACCACGATCTTGATGTCCTTGATCGTTTGCGGCGCGTCAATTGCCGCAAAATCCGCCGCCTCCTGCCCATCAAGCAAGATGCGGATGACGCCGGAATAATAGCCTTCAGCGTAAAGCGCGCCCAAAAGGCGGCCATAATCGGTGCGGGCGGCGGCGAAATAGTCTTGCGCATCGGTAACGCCATCACGTTCAGCTTGCGCCGCCAACGATGCCGCCAAAAGCGTTTGGCGCAGCTGTTTACTGGCGCCGGGGGTTGAAAAATCCAGTGATCCAAGTGCCAACGCAGGCATGGAAAGGCCGCAGACCACAGCAAGTGCCGTGCCCAAAAAGCGTAGCCTAAACACCCGCCCGAACCAGCCAGTCACCCTATTGCCCCACACTAAACCCGACATGACGATTCTTGCAGCATTCGCAAGGCAATTGCCAGAAGCACGCGCACCCAAAGGCGTCTTTTGGCCACCAAGCACCCGACAATCGCGTTATTGTGAGATTTCGGTGCCAAAGATGATTTCGCAATGCCGATCTAGGTAGATTTTCAGCCAGGGCGTGAAAGCTTGTGGCTGGGCCGCTATTTCGTGGTGCAGATCACCAAGGCTGATCCAGCGCGCATCCATCACCTCGGCCGGGTCAAGGCGTAAGGCCAGATCGCGACCGCTGGCCGCAAGGTAGATATCCACAACCTCATGTTCGATCATGGCATTGCCGACATCGGCACGATATTCGACCTGACCGGCATGGGCCAGCGCCAATCCCGTGATGCCAAGTTCCTCGTTCAAGCGGCGCTGGGCACAAGCCTCTGGCGCCTCATCCCAATGGGGATGGGTGCAGCAGCTATTGGTCCAAAGGCCGGGCGTGTGGTATTTTCCCATGGCGCGGCGCTGGATCAATATGTTTTGGCCATCGGTCACAAAAACCGACACCGCCATATGGCGCAAACCACGGCGGTGCACGGCAATCTTGTCCACGGGTGACAGAACGCCATCATCCCAGGCCGGTATCAGCGCCAAGGACAGATCGCTGTTCACGCCCCGCCGGTCACGAAAGCGTCTGTGGGGCGGCGGGCTGGGCCGCAGCGCGGCGGGCCGCTTCCTGGCGATACAGTCCCAAGAAATCGATCGTATCAAGGTTCAGCGGCGGGAAACCACCATCGCGGGTTATGTCTGATACGATGCGGCGCAGGAATGGAAAGACAAGACGCGGACATTCGATCATCAAGAAGGGATGAAGCTGATCTTCTGGCACGCCTTCGATGTGAAAGATGCCGCCATAATCCAGCTCAAGCACGAAAAGCGGCGATTTGTCTGCCTTGTTGACCGAGGTCGCCTTAAGTTTGGTGAAAACCTCATACTGGTTCGCCACGGTTCTTGCGCGCCCGTCAAGGCTGACCTGCACCTGAATGTCGGGCTGTACATCGGCGCCCGAAACACCTTTTTGCGCCACGATATTTTCGAACGACAGGTCACGAATGAACTGGGCCAGCACTTGCAGCTTCAACTGCGGGGCTTCACCTGCGGCCCCGGCATTCGTTTCTGCTGCACCATTCGCTTCTTCGGCCATAACTGTCTCCATCTGTCCCAATTTTGCCAAGCGATCTATCAGCTTGTCGGCTTAGCCTCAATGCCGGGTCCAGCCAGATTGGCCGTCACGGGCATCTTTTCCGTCAACTTCGGTGTATTCTGCCTCAATCACATCGCCATCCATGGGCGTATTTCGCGGCTGGCCTGCGCCCCCGCTCGCCATACCTGCGGTTGAAACAATGTGAAATCTTTGCGCCACCGCACGGATCGCCATGGCGCGGATGGGGCGAATCAACAACGCCAGGCCAATCGCATCGGTGAAAAACCCGGGCGTGATCATCAAAACAGCGGCGAACAAGATCAAGGCGCCATGTGCCATCGCCTCGGTCGGGTCGCGCATTTCTGTCATCGACTGACGAAACTCCAAAAACGCCAGCGCGCCTTGGCTGCGCAGCAACCACGTACCTACAAACGCCATGATAAGTATGATCGCCAATGTCGGCCAAAGCCCGATCAGACCGCCCACCTGAATGAACAGGCCGATCTCGACCAGGGGCACGACGATGAAGATAATCAATAGCCACATAACGATACTTTCCCAAAAAATGGCCATGGTGGACTTGCCCTGACCCGTATCTTACATAAGTGGTGTATATTGAAGTTACCAACCCCTATGCCGGGCCCAATGACTGGGCTGTGAAGGATTGCCCCATGTCTAACTCTATCATCCAATTGCTGGTTCTAGCCGGGATTGCGATATTTTTGATTTTGAAATTGCGCAATGTTCTGGGCACACGCGATGGCTTTGAAGCCCCGTCACATCCGCAGCCGCCTGAAATCAAGGCCCGGCGCGGGTTCGAGGTGATCGAAGGCGGCCCGGACCGCGATATAACAGACCATGTCACCGAAGGCAGTGACGCGGCCAAGGCGCTGGCGGCGATGAAACTGGTAGAGCCAAGCTTTTCCGTCTCTGGCTTCTTGCAAGGCGCGCGTGGCGCTTATGAGATGATCCTGACAAGCTTCGCCAAAGGCGAGATGGAAAAGATCCGTCCCTTCCTGTCGCCTGATGTCGCCGAAAGCTTTTCAGCAGTTCTGGCCGACCGCAAGGCGCAGGGCCTGACAGTTTCGACCGAATTTGTCGGTCTGCGCGAGCTGACTTTGCACGGCGCAGAGTTTGACCGTGCCAGCGGTGAAGGTGAGGTTACAATTCGCTTTGTGGCAGAACTGATTTCAGCCACGCGTGATATCGGTGGTGAAATCGTCGAAGGTGATGCGAAAGTCGCGCGCAAGCAAAAGGATGTCTGGACCTTCGCGCGAAAAATGGGGGCTGATGACCCCAATTGGCAGCTTGTCGCCACTGGCGAGTAATGCCGCCCGCGCCCGAATCCCTTCCTAAGTCCTTCGCGGCGCTTGGCGGCTGGTCTGTTGATGACCACGCCGCCGCACTGACAAGCTATGCCAGCACCGTTGATTTGTTAGGGGCGGGCTGGCCGCGCCCCGATGGCCAACCGGCCCGCAGATTCTTTGAAAGCAACTTTTCCCCCCGCCCACAGCCACAAGATGCCTTGTTGACCGGCTATTACGAACCAGAACTGCCGGGATCACTGCACCGGACCCCCAAGTTCTGTCACCCGCTTTACGCTTCGCCCCCAAGCCTGAAGCCCGACGAGGTCTGGCACGATCGCGGCGCAATAGAAGATCAAAATCTGCTGGCGGGGCAAGAGCTTGTTTGGCTGGATAGCGCGCTAGAGGCGTTTTTGGCGCAGGTTCAGGGCTCGGGTCGCATTTGCCTGCCTGACCGCACCAGCTTTCGGCTTGGCTATGCTACGAAAAACGGTCATCCCTATAGCTCAATCGGGAAAGAGCTTTTGCGGCGCGGCGATCTGACCACGGCCGATTGTTCGGTCAGCGCCATTCGTGCTTGGGCACAGCAGAACCCTGATGCCGTGCCGGACCTCTTGCGCATCAACCGGTCCTTCGTGTTTTTCCGCAAGCTTGATCTGCCTGCAGACACCGGCCCTCTTGGCACCATGCAGCGCCCGGTAACGCCGATGCGCAGCCTTGCGGTTGACCCCGCCCATATCCCGCTTGGCGTCCCGGTTTGGGTGGCGGCAGGCGGCATCCGTCAATTGATGATCGCCCAAGACACCGGCAGCGCCATCAAGGGCCCCGGACGTGGCGATGTGTTCTTTGGCACCGGCGCTGAGGCCGGAGAGCGCGCTGGCGCATTTCTTGCGCAAGGTCACATCACCCCGCTACTTCCAAACGGGGTACCCGCATGAGCCGCCGACCAAGGGGCCTGAACCCCGATGAACGCGATCTTTGGCACCGCATTGCCGCCACAGCCCGGCCTATGCACCCCGATCACCCGGTCCGCCCCGACCGGACCGACAAAGAGCCGCCGCGCAAACCCAAGCCCGCCGCAGTTGGCGGATTTCGCCTTGGTGAGACGGCCCGGAAAAAACCCAAACCCCACGATCTGGCGCCCGGGCCGGGTCAACATCTGGCGGCCCAGCCTTTGCGAATGGATAAGGGTGCCTATGACAAGATGATGCGCGGCAAGCTGAAGCCCGAAGCGCGCATTGACCTGCACGGCATGACATTGGCGGAGGCGCATCCAGAACTGATCGGCTTTATCTTGGGCGCACATACCGCCGGCAAACGCTTGGTGTTGGTGATCACCGGAAAAGGCAAGATTCGTGACGATTACGGCCCAATTCCGCAAAGGGTAGGGGCGCTACGCCATCAAGTACCGCACTGGCTTGCCGCCCCGCCGCTGGGTTCCGCGATTTTGCAGATAACGCCGGCCAGCCAGAAACACGGCGGTGAGGGGGCCTATTACGTGTATCTCAGACGGCAGCGCTGATGGACCTCAGGGCGCAATCTCATTGGCCATGGCTGTGACCGGCGACAACACGATTTGCGTGGCGTTCTGCACCGTCAGAACCACCCCGCCCAAAAGCCCGGCGCGCCCGGTTTGATCGCCGGCAAAGGCCTGATCGACATCCGAGATCTGCCCCAAAAGCGCCAGAAGTGCTGCCGAATTTCCCACGTTGAAATGCCCCAGCCCCGAAGAAAACGCGGTTGTATCGACCAAGGTCACCTTCAGATCGCCCAAAGGCCCGGCATCGGGCAGATTGCCCAGCCGGTCACGCTGCCCGGTCAGCCGAGCCGAAAGCGCCAGCGCACGATCTTTTTTCGAGGTGAAGATCACGAAGGGCTGTGGCAGCTTGCCGACCTTGCGCGCCTCGGCCAGAAACACATCGACGTCGATATCGGGCGACATCAGCACCACGCCTGCGATCCGGTCCAAAAGTCGCCGATCGCCCGAAATGGCAATCTGGCGCAGGGTTTCCATCACGATGGCGCCGCCCATCGAATGCGCTACAATGACGATCTTGCGCGCCCCGGCCGCCTCGACCTGCCGCAACAAATCCTCAAACCCGTCGCGGGCGAAAATCGCGCTGTCGCGGTCATAGACATAGCCAAGCGGTTTGGCGCGCGAAGGCCAGGAATAATGCACCAAAGCTCCGTTCACCGTCAGATCATGGCCAAGTTGCGCCCAGCGGTAAGCGCCTTCTGCAAAGCTCGAATTAAAGCCATGCACAAATACCACGGCCTCGCGCGCTCCACCCGGTTCTGCGCGAAGGGTTGCGGCCAGATCGGCGCGAAATTGCTGTGGCCCTGCATAGGTCTTTTGATCAGTGGTCACAAATTCTGTCAGCGGATCGGCAGCGCGGTTCTTTGCCGGCCAATCAATGGTTCCCGCTTCTCTATTTGGCGGGATCGAGATATCGAGCCGCACATAACGTGGATCGGGATCCCGCTGCCAGCCAAAGTTTTCGCCTGCTTCCGCATCCACTCCACGCGTTGTGCCGATGAATACCGTCTCTATCGCGCCCAAACCTGCGGCCTCAGGCATCAATCTGATTTCGCCGCGCGGCGTACAGGCGGTCAGAAATGCGATAAGACAAATCAGTAACGGACGCATGATGATCCTTCTGGTGGAATAGCGGGAATATGCTTCACCCAATAGCGCAGCATCTGCGAAGAACCTAGTGGAATGGATAGGCCGGGAGCGGCAATTCGCCAAAATTCACGCCCTTCGTGATCCAGGTAAACAAGAATGCCCCAGCGGCCGAACCGCCCAAGCGCACAAAGCCCCCGGATTATGTGG
>JBATTI010000211.1:0-6184 GCA_049670445.1 Albidovulum sp.
CCCAATCGAGAAAGATTGACCGGCATTCCGATGCCTTGATCCCCTCGATCACATAACTTTCGCGGATCAACCCCTTAGGGTCTGCCAGTGACATTTCCATGACTTTCCTCGCCATCCAACTGATCCAAGTTTCGCGCCTGTCATCCTGCAAGATCTAGGTGTCAACCTTGCGCAAGCCTCGCGAAACGATTTCTGTAACCGCCGAAATATGCCCCGTCAATTGCGACTGAAGCATAGCAAGTTCCGACATATCCGTCTCGCGCAATAAAAATGCCCGCCCACCGTCACCGATTGCCTCCATATCAAGGGCCTTTTCGGTCAAAAGCCGCCAGCCGGCCTGAAGGCGCCAAAACAGACGGAAGGCCACAAGCAAAGCCGCCTCATCCGCCTTGGCAAGACATCCCGCGCGCACGCCCGCGCGCAGCTGCGCTTCTACCTTTCGGGCAGGATCGGCGGCGCGAAGGGCGCAAGACTGTGCAAACAACTCAATATCTTGCAAACGACCGGGGCCGATCTTGACCTCCCACGGGCCATCGGCGGGTTTGGCCGCAAAAAGGCGCGCGCGCATGTCGGCGGTATCCGCCATAACCTTGTCCGGATCGGTTTTGGCCGCCAGCACCGCTTGGCGTGCGGCTTCGACATCATTGCCAAGGGCGGGATCGCCAGCCACCACCCGCGCCCGCGTCAGCGCCAGATGTTCCCATGTCCAGGCCTCATCCATCTGGTAATCGAGGAACGAGCGCAACGAGGTTGCCACCGGCCCTTGCCGCCCCGAAGGGCGCAGACGCATATCCACCTCATAAAGCCGCCCCTCGGCCATCGGGGCACTAAGGGCTGTCACGAAGGCCTGGGTCAGGCGGGCAAAATAGGGCCGGGTCGCCAGTGGCCTTGGCCCGTCAGAGGCATCTATCCCCTCGGCGTCATAGATGACGATCAGATCAAGGTCCGAGGCCGCATTCAACCGCTCTGCCCCAAGCGACCCCATCCCCAAAACCACCGCACCGCGCCCGGGCGGGGCCCCGTGTTTGCGGGAAAATTCCGCCAGACACGGCTGCCAGACCGCAGCAAGGGCAGCGCCTGCAAGATCGGCATATTCCTTGCCCGCCTGCCCCGCATCGATCAGGCCGCGCAGATGATGCACGCCGATGCGAAAATGCCAATCCTTGACCCAGCGCCGTGCGGCATCAAGCTTGGCCTCGTAACCGGCGAACTCGGCCAGATGGTCGGCAAGGCGCTGGGTCAGATCTGCGCGCCCCGGCCATGGCGCAAAGAACGCGCCCCCCAGCACCGCATCCAAAACCCCGGCATTGCGCGACAGATAGGCCGCAAGGCCCGGCGCTGTGCCACAGATATCGACGATAAGGTCGATCAGCTGCGGGTTGGCCTCGAACAGCGAAAACAGCTGCACCCCGGTCGGCAGACCCTTCAGGAAGCCATCAAACTGGCGCAACGCCTCATGCGGGTTGGCCGCGCGGTTGAGACGGCTCAGCACTTCGGGCTGCACACGCTTGAAGATCGTGACGGCCCGGGCGGACCGCAAGGCCGGGTATGAACGCCAGCCATCGACGATCTCGTGCATCTCGGGTGATATTGTCGGGGCGTCGCGCACATCACCCGGCGCGAAAAACTCTTCGGTCAATTCGGCCACCCGCTCAAGCCGGAGGCGCAGGGCCTTTCTGAAGGCCTGCGTGTCGCCATGCCCCATCATCCGCGCCAGACGGTCAAAACCTTCGGGCGTTGTCGGCAAATCATGGGTCTGGGCGTCATTGACCATCTGCACGCGGTGTTCAACCTCGCGGTGGGCGCGGTAGTGGTCGGCCAGTTCCTCGGCAATTTCCGGGCCCACCCAGCCTTTGGACGCAAGCGCCAGCAGCCCCGGCACCGTGGCCCGCGACCGCAGGTCAGGATCACGGCCACCGGCAATAAGCTGACGGGTCTGAGTGACAAACTCTATTTCCCGAATGCCGCCCTGCCCCAGCTTCATATTATGGCCGTCAAGCACGATCGGCCCGTGCAGGCCTTTGTGTTCGCGAATGCGAAGCCGCATGTCATGCGCATCTTGGATGGCCGCAAAATCCAGATGGCGGCGCCATACGAAAGGTGTAAGCGTCGCCAGGAACCGCTCGCCCGCCGCGATATCACCGGCACAGGCGCGCGCCTTGATGAAGGCCGCGCGTTCCCATGTGCGGCCCTGCGCCTCATAATAGGCTTCTGCCGCCGCCATCGAGATGCAAACAGGTGTAACCGCCGCATCCGGCCTAAGCCGCAGATCGGTGCGAAAGACATAGCCCCCGGCGGTCAGATCCGACAGCATCGACGTAAGACGCCGCACAACCTTGATCAAAGAGGCCCGCGCCTCTTGCACATCCCCCGGATCATAGCGGGTTTCATCGAACAAACAGATCAGGTCGATGTCGGAAGAATAATTCAACTCTGCCGCCCCCATCTTGCCCATGGCAAGGGCGATCAGCCCGCCCGCCGTTTGGGCATCATCGGGCGTGGCGCCGGGCAGCTTCCCGCGCCGGATCTCATCCGCTGTCAGCGCAACAACCGCATGGTGAACGGCCGCGTCGGCAAGACGGCTAAGGGCGCCGGTGACCTCTTCCAGCGACCAGACCCCGCCCAGATCGGCAAGCCCGGTCAAAAGCGCCACCCGAGCCTTGGCCTGCCTGAGCATCGGCCCCAAAACATCCGAGCTTTGGCCGGTCAGCCCGCTCAGCTCATCGTTCAGTGCCGCCTCCGGGCCGATATCCATGGCCTGTTCCAGCCAATCCGCCTCGCGCGTCAGAAGGCTGGCAAGGTAGGGGCTTGTGCCCGCCGCCCCCTCCAGCAGCGCGCGCAATTCGGGGGCAAGATGCGAAATCCGGGCGCGCAGATCATCGGCACGGTCGCGGTCATGGACAATCGGGCAGCGGGTCAGGCGGGATGCAAAGTTCATAGGGTGGATAGTAGCGGCCCCGGGTGGTGCTTGTGAAGCGGCCTTCCTCTGCCAAAGCCGGAAAAGCCGTGCAACCCGCAATTTTCGGAATCTATGTTAAATATATTTACATACCCCCTTGACGAAACCATCAACAATGCCAATCTAGGCAATGTGAACAGCATTCACATCAACCAACGGAGGTTCTTCATGTCCACTGTCACCGCCTGGCCTTCAAGGGCCGAAACCTGGCTGGACGATCACGGCAAGGGCGCCTGGATCGCCGCCATGGTCCTTGGCTTTATCTTTTTCTGGCCCCTCGGCCTTGCACTTCTGGCCTATATGATCTGGAGCAAGCGCATGTTTTCCAATTCCTGCTCACGTCACCGCAACCAAAACGCCCGCTATGAGGTGCGCTTGCATCGCCATGGCTTCCGCTCATCGGGAAACAGCGCCTTTGACGCCTATAAGTCCGATACGCTGAACCGGCTAGAGCGTGAGCAACAGGAATTCGAATCGTTCCTGGAACGGCTGCGCGCCAGCAAGGATAAATCGGAGTTCGATGAATACCTTGACGAACGCGCCAAAAGCCCAAGCGACGATGGCCAAGACAAGCCCGCAGACAGCGCAGAAGAAGCGCCGGGGCGTTACTGAAGGCACGCAAGACTGACCTTCATGGGCGTGAAATCTTTGGGGGCCGAACGTATCAGCGTTCGGCCCTTGGCATTTTCCATGAATTTTTTGCGACGGTAGGGCGCAACTGGCTCTTGGCGTATAGATAACAGCTTGCTAACGTGTTGGTGTTTTAACCACCCAGACCCCAACTATTGAGCTTTCATGCGCCATATTTTGCCTATCGCACCGCAGTTCTACGTGACGGCCCCGCAGCCCTGCCCCTATCTTGATGGGCGCGCGGAGCGCAAGCTGTTCACGGCACTGCCGGGCGATAACGCGGTGCGCTTGAATGACGCCTTGTCAAAACAAGGCTTCCGCCGGTCGCAAAATGTGCTTTACCGCCCGTCTTGCGCCGAATGCACGGCATGTCTGTCCGCGCGTATCCGGGTTGCTGACTTTGCCCCAAGCCGCAGCCAGAAACGCACCATCAAGCGCAACGACTATTTGCGGCGCGAAGCCACCAGCCCATGGGCGACCGAGGATCAATACGCCCTTTTCCGCCGCTATCTGGACAGCCGCCATGCCGACGGCGGCATGGCCGATATGGATATTTTCGAATTTGCCGCGATGATCGAAGAAACCCCGGTCAAAAGCCGGGTTGTCGAATATACCGCCCCACCGAATGAGCTTGACGGACGCCGCGCCCTTAACGCCGTTTGCCTGACCGACGTTCTGGATGACGGGCTAAGCATGGTCTACAGCTTTTACGAACCCGACCGCGCAGGCGACAGTCTGGGCACCTATATCATCCTTGATCACATCGAAATCGCGCGGGCCTCGGGCCTGCCCTATGTCTATCTTGGCTATTGGGTGCCCGGCAGCCGCAAGATGGGTTACAAGGCAAAATTCAATTCGGTCGAGATCTACAAGAATGGTCTTTGGCAAGACATCGGTGATCCGGCCAAGCATATAGAAGACACCCATCCGTTGTCGGTTGACCCGATCGCCGAACAAGTTGCCCGCATCACCTTGCCCGAGGCCCGCCCCGTACGCCCGATTGGCGACAGCTGAGCATGTAGCCCATGTGCATTGATGGGCAAGCCCCACCGACACGCGCGCAGCATATCGGCGAAATTGCCCTTGTTGTCCCCGATTATGATGAAGCTTTGGCGTTTTACGTCGGCAAGCTTGGCTTTCGCTTGATCGAGGATATCGCGCAAGGGCCCAACAAGCGTTGGGTCACGGTCGCGCCACCGGGATCCGCGTCCGAGGGGCAAGCCGGGTGTCGGCTGCTGTTGGCCAAGGCCGATGGCCCCCGCCAGACGGCGGCCATCGGCAATCAAACCGGCGGGCGGGTGTTCTTGTTCTTGCATACCGATGATTTCGCACGAGATCATGCACATATGCTGGCGCAAGGCGTGGCATTTGAGGAAGAGCCGCGCCGGGAACCCTACGGCCTTGTAGCGGTCTGGCGCGATCCGTTTGGCAACCGCTGGGATTTGCTGCAAAAATTCTGACCACCCCCCGCAGCGGCACGGGGCCGCTGGTGGCGGTGCCTCCGTCAACACCCCGAAACCGCCGCGCGCCTCCAAAGCGTTTCGGCCTGGATCCGCAATCACCTGACGCTGCCTGAAATCAAGGATTTGGGCGCGTCAGGTGATATATGATGCGTCAGGGTAAAGTCGAAACGCCTTAATCCACAGCCACTTCGGGGCCCGCGATATGCACGGCCAAAAGGCAGCCGTCGGGCGTGTGGGAATGATGCTCGGTTCCATCTCGGTAAAAGACCAGATCCCCGGCGCGCAAGACCGTGCCATCACTTTCGATCAGCTCGCCTTCCAGGATCAGGAACTGCTCGTGGCCATTGTGGCGATGCGCGCGTGTCGTCATGCCTGCGGGCATCTTGTAGACATGAAAGCCCACGCCCAAAGGCTGACCGCTATCAAGCTGCAAGATGGTATCCCCAAGCGCGGCCCCGTCGGGATAGGTAAAGCTTTTGAACGCGGCGTCGTGAATATTGGCGACGATCCGGTCATCCTTGGCAATTGGCTTCATGTCGATCCCCTGTTGTGTCGCGCCCATGCTACATTGACTGCGCAGTCAATACAACTGATGCCTTACTGCGACAGCCATTTTCGGAAAATCGGGTCGAAACCACCGCCTTTTTCCAAACCCCTCTTGTAATTTCCTGTCGCGAAAGTGATCTGAACAACAAGACTATTTGTGGATAGCCGCGTGACCGTCATTTTGTTTTTCGCAGGCCTTGTCGGCCTCTTGCTTGGTGGCGAAGCGCTGGTGCGGGGCGCGGTTGCGGTTGCGCGTAGGTTCAAGGTGCCGCCATTGGTAATCGGTTTGACGATTGTCGGCTTTGGCACCTCGGCGCCGGAATTGCTGGTCGCGGTCCAGGCAGCACTGGCGGGTGTTCCGGATATTGCGGTTGGCAATGTCATCGGCTCCAACATCGCCAATACTTTGTTGATCATGGGGCTTGCGGCGGCCGTGTCCCCGGTGGCCTTGCCCTTTGCCAGCGTCAAACGCGACTTCGCCATCATGATCGGTGCAACCCTTCTGGTCTGGCTGATGTTCGCGAATGGCGTTCTTGGGCGCTGGGAAGGGATCGTGCTTCTTGGCGCACTTGGCACCTATCTTTGC
>JBATTI010000212.1:0-1916 GCA_049670445.1 Albidovulum sp.
AAAACCGGGGGGTTGATCATGCGCATACTCTCTGCCCGTGTCACGCAAATCCAGGTTGATCGCTTTCGCCGCCGCATCGACGCTGTCATCGTCTTGCGGGTCGATCAGGGCAATGGCGACGTCAGCGATCTGCGCGTGCCCACATCGGCACCGATCATCGCCAAGGGGGCAGCGCCGCTGAAAGAACGGCTTATTGCCTCGGCCAAGCTGACGCTGGCGATGTCGCCGCGCACCGCTGTGGTGGAAGATGCCGTGGTGATCCGCCCGGCGGCCTGATCCGGCGCGCGGTTACGACAAAAGCCGGGCCTTCAGGGCCCGCACCGCCGCCCTATCGGTGTGCCACTCTGCCCCAAAACCCGGCTGCTCTGGCCCGGCATTCCCGCAAGCGGCATGAACCTCGCGCAGGGGTAGCCGCTCTTGCAGCGCCTCCACCGTATCGGCCCGGATCCTGCCCGCCGGCAAGATCAGGATGCGGCCCCCGGCATGGTCAAACAGGGCCGCCAGCCGCGCGATACCGGCACTGGCGGTGGTTTTGCCGCCTGCCGTCAATATCCGCCCGATGCCAAGCTTTATGGCGCTTTCCAGCGCCTCGGCCCAATCGGGGACATAGTCGAAAACCCGGTGCAAGGTCACGGCCATTGGCCCCGCCACCGCAACCATTTCACGCAAGGCCCCGATATCCAGCCGCCCGTCAGGCAAGGCCGCGCCGATGACCACGCCGTCAAGCCCGGCTGCGCGTGCAGCCAGTATATCGCCAAGCATCCCGCCAACCTCGGCGCGGTCATAAACGAACCCGCCGCCCCGGGGCCGGATCAGCGCATGCACCGGCACCCGCGCCGCAACAGCCGCCGACATCATCCCCGGCGAAGGCGTCAAGCCGCCAAGCGCAAGGGCTGCGCACAGCTCGATCCGGTCCGCGCCCCCGGCCACAGCCGCCGCCAGCCCCGCCGGTGTTTCAACGCAGACCTCAAGCAAGACCTCAGCCATTATCAACCTCCAGCCAGGACGCGCCAATCATCCCCGGCTCACCCCGATTTTGCGCCGCAACCACCAGCGGCTTCGGCGAATCGCGCAGGATCCGGCCGCGAACGGCCCCATCCAACGCCGCCACCAAGGCCGCCGCATTGGCAAGCCCGCCGCCAACCGGCACCACCGATGGCCCGATCACATTCACCACCATCGCCAGGGCCGCGCTCATCTGATCAAGCCAGAAGGAAACCACCCGCCCGGCGCTGTCCTCACCCGCGCCCCAGGCGGCCAAAACCTCCTCACTGGTCCGCGCGCCGCCATTCAGATACCGGTCCAGCCGTTCCATCCCGCGCGCACCGCCAAAGGCGTCAAGGCACCCTGCCTGCCCACAGCCACATTGCCAATCCGCAATCTCGGGCGCTAACCCCCGCAGCACCGGCCCATGCCCCCATTCCCCCGCAACTCCGCCCGCACCTTGGTGAATGCGCCCGTCAATCACCAGCCCGCCGCCGACCCCGGTCCCCAAAATCACCCCAAACACCACCTTGTGCCCAATACCCGCGCCGGACCTTGCCTCGGCCAGCGCGAAGCAATCCGCGTCATTGGCCAGAACCACCGGCACCCCCAGATCGCGGGCCAGATCCGCGCCCAGCTGCCGCCCGTCAAGACAGGGGATATTCGCCACCCGGATCCGCCCGGTGGCCGGATCCACCACCCCCGCGATGGACAAGGCCATGCTGGTTGCATCCGCGCCCATCCCTTCGCGCAAAACCTCGGCAAATGCGCCGTAATCCCCGCCCGGCGTCGTCCAGACCCCGATCGCCTCAACCCCCCCCGGCGCCAGTGACCGCCCCGCCCTGATCCGCGACCCGCCAATGTCAAAAACCGCCCGCATCCTGCCTCCTTGCTTGACAGCACCCGCCCCATTGCCCATCACCCGCCCAACC
>JBATTI010000213.1:0-3500 GCA_049670445.1 Albidovulum sp.
CAAAGAACCCGGCGCTGAATCGAGACATGATTATCCATTTATCAACAATCGCCATTATTGTGCCAAATTTGTTTCGTTTTTTGTCGTTAGTCTCACAAAGGATTCGTCTTATCAGGCTTGGGGTTCATGAATAAAACGGCAGAATTTGACAAATACATCGACCAGTATGACGAAGATCATCGCTCCAGCATAAGGCTGTCTGGCGAAACCCCCGGCTATTTTGCGCAATACAAGATCAAAGCCTTACGTTCCATGACGGATGCTTGGGGGTTCACCAATCCACGCATTCTGGATTTCGGGGCTGGCATGGGTGCGTCCGTTCCCGCATTCCGAAGCCATTTTCCCGAAGTTAAGGTCACGCTGGCGGATGTCTCCGCGGACAGCCTTAAGGCTGCGCGACATTTCCATGCCGGTGACGAAACACATCTGGTAATTGACAACGGCCGGGTCCCGGCTGCCGATGCCAGCTATGATGTCGTGTTCACGGCTTGCGTGTTTCACCACATACCGCATGACGAACATGCGGTCTGGCTATCGGAATTGCGCCGCATCGTTCGCCCGGGCGGACGAATTGTGATCTTTGAGCATAACCCCCTTAACCCGTTGACGCTGCATGCAGTTCGAAATTGCCCCTTTGATGTCAATGCGCATCTGATCGGAGCGCGCGAGATGGCGCGCCGCGTCAGCGCATCGGGCTGGGTTGATGCGAAGGTCGATTTCCATGTGTTCTTCCCCGCAGCGCTTGCTTCCCTAAGGCCGCTTGAAGGGCGGCTGCGTTGGTGCCCACTTGGTGCGCAATATGCGTGCCACGCGATGGTGCCGGAATAGCCAAGACATGACAAATACACCCAACAAGCCCCCGTTTCGCTCGCAGGATAGGTCATGCTGAATTTACCGCGATCATTCCAGACCTCGCTTCAGGTTTTGCCCAGCCGTGCCGCACCGACAGTGGATCTGGTGATCCCGTGCTATAACGAGGAAGAGGTTCTGCCCGCACTGCTGGATAAACTGGCGGCAATGGGCAAAGATCTGGTTGGCCGCGAGCGCATAGCAGGCAATTTACGGATCATTCTGGTTGACGACGGCTCAACCGACAATACCTGGGCCGATATTTTGGTGGCGCAGACCGATTTCAATGTCGTCGGAGTGCGGCTGTCGCGAAATCACGGCCATCAGGCCGCACTTCTGGCTGGCCTGATGCAAGCCACAGCCGATGTCGTGATCAGCATGGATGCGGATCTGCAAGATGACCCTCTGGTCGTGGCCCAGATGATTGATGCCTACCGAAACGGGGCTGAGGTCGTCTATGGAGTACGTGCGTCGCGCAGCTGCGATACCGCATTCAAACGCGGTTCTGCACGGGCCTACTACCGGGTTTTGACCGGCCTTGGCGTTGACATCGTTCCAGACCATGCAGATTTCCGTTTGCTGAGCCGCAAGGCACTTTCCATCTTGGCCCAATTTCCCGAACGCAACCTGTTCTTGCGGGCACTTGTTCGTCAGGTGGGGCTGGAATCCGCGACGGTTACCTATGATCGCCACGAACGCGCCGGTGGAACCAGTAAGTATCCGCTGACAAAGATGATTGCTTTCGCGCTGGAAGGTGTCACATCGTTTTCAATCCGTCCTCTTCGTTTGATTGCCTGGGCGGGTTTCATCATTGCAGGAATTGCAACTTTACTATCGATCTACTCGTTGTTCGGCTGGTTATTCGGCGTGACGGTACCGGGTTGGACGTCGATTGTTCTTCCCATCTACATACTCGGTGGCGCACATCTTGTCGCGCTTGGGGTTGTCGGTGAGTACATCGGCAAGATCTACCTAGAGGTTAAGGGACGGCCTCGGTTTATTGTCGATGAAATTTCGGATCCCAAGTAATTTGAATGAACGGCATATCATGACAACTTCCACCGACATTCCAGCCATGCCCGCTGTCCGCTACGCGTCGCTGGCCCCCCTAATCGCGTTTATTCTGGCGGCTGTTTTTGCGGCTGTTCCCATCATTTCGCATGTCAATTTGCCGCTTGTGGATCTACCAAATCACATCGCGCGCTACTTCGTCATGGCCCATCCTGACGGCGCGCTGAGCCAATATTACACCATTCCCGATCTGGCCATGGTGCCAAATTCAGCCGCGGACCTTTTGTGGCGATTAACCGGAATGCAAGGCGATCCGGTTCGGTTCGCCAACACCATAATGGCCTTCTATGCCGTCAATCTTATTGCTTCGGTCATGGTATTGTCGCGCGTCGTCCATGGTCAGTGGACTGTTTGGCCAGCAGCATCCGGGTTCATCGTCTTTAACGCCGCTTTTATGTGGGGCTTTCAGAATTTCTTGTTCACCGTCCCTTTTGCAATTTTCGGTCTGGCCCTTTGGCTGCACACCGAACGCAAAAGTTTGGGAATACGGTTGGCAATCTTTGTGCCTTTTGGCGCAGTTCTGTTCTTCATGCACCTGTTTGGCTTCATGGCGCTGGCCATTGCCGCCTTCGGCCGCGAGACCCAAAAACTAGTGAATTCGGGGGCTTCGTGGCGCCAAGCACTCTTGTCCAGCGCGGCTATGGCGCTGCCTTTTCTTCTGCCACTTGGCTGGTTGATCGCAGTGACGCTCACCGGGCCTGAAAACGTCGCAGGAAGCCGTACAGAGTTCGGCCCGCTTCTCAAGGTCGTTCACGCGTTCGTATCACCGGTGACAGAGCTTTTCTTCCTTGAAAGCTTCAGTTTTTGGGCCCTCGGGATATTCGGATTTGCACTCTTCATTGTTTGCTTCTTGACCGTATTTAGCAAAAAAGGGCCACGGCTGGTTCTGGACCAACGGATCAAAGGCCCCTTTATAGCACTTCTGGTCGCGGCCCTTCTCGCTCCTGCCTGGCTTAATGGCGTGGCCCTTGTTCACATCCGGCTGCCTGTCATTGTCATGGCACTCTTTTTTGCTGGAACCGGCTGGAAAAACATCTCTTCACGTCAGGCAGTAATCCTGCTTTTGTTTTTTTCCACGATCATCGGTATTCGCGCGGTAGAGTTTGAGCGTTATGCAGCAAAACATGATGCTGAAGTAGCCGATCTTGCGATCACCCTGAATGACATGCCCTATGGTAGCAGGCTCTTGCCTCTTCGTGCACCGGGTTACGAATCGCGCGAGCGGTTGTGGCATATTCAGGGTTATGCGGTGCCCATGCGACAGAGTTTTGTCCCGACACTGTTTCAGGGCGTTCATGGCATCAGTGTAAAAAAGGAATGGATTGACCATTCCCACCCTGCGCTGCATGCGGTCGATGCCCGGCGCGCCTTCGATCCCGCGCAAAGGGCGGACGCGGCAGGTTACTACTGGCACGACTGGGAGCGCGCTTTCACACATGTGCTCTTGATTGATGAAGTCGGTCCGGATCTGAAAATACCGCAATTTCTGACGAAAGTTGCTCAGAACGGCCGTTTCACCCTTTATCGCATCACGGGCGATCAGGGCGTTTGACAAAAAAAGCCAAACTCGGGGCTGCGGT
>JBATTI010000214.1:0-1540 GCA_049670445.1 Albidovulum sp.
GATGAGGTTCGAGCGGGCTACGCGGCTATGGGCGACATCGCCGCAGATTGCCACGGTCAGGCGGTGAAGACGGCCCTTGGCGCGGCGGATGGTCAGCGCGTCCAACAAGGCCTGGGTCGGGTGTTCATGCCGCCCGTCGCCCGCATTCAGAACCGCGCAATTGACCTTGGACGCCAGCAGGTTCACCGCCCCCGATGAGGGATGGCGCACCACCAGAAGGTCCGGGTGCATCGCGTTCAGCGTCATCGCCGTATCAATCAGGGTTTCGCCCTTTTTGACCGATGAATGCTGCATCGCCATATTCATCACATCGTCGCCAAGGCGTTTTCCGGCAAGCTCAAAAGAGGCCTGGGTACGGGTCGAGGATTCGAAAAACATATTGATCTGGGTCATGCCTTCCAAAGCGTCGGAATGTTTGACCGTGCGGCGGTTCAGATCGACATATTTTTCGGCAAGATCCAGAACAGTGCGGATTTCTTCGGGGGCAAGATGCTCTATCCCCAAAAGGTGACGCGCGCGGAATGTCATATATCCTCCGGAGCTGGTTCGGATGCTTATGGCAAAAGCAGACGCGCTGGGCAACAGGGCTTGCACGGCTTTACCTTGCAAGGGCGCGGTCTTAGGGTGTGGGCTATGGATTCTGCCGCACCGATCATGGATTTTCACGCCGCCCGCGCCCTTTTGGCGTGGCAATTGGAGCTTGGCGCAGATGAGCCGATCGGGGATGGGCCGGTCAACCGATATGAGTTGGCGGCAGAGGCGCCCAAACCCGCCCAAGCGGACGCCGCGCCCGAGGCGCAGATATCCAAGCTTGATCCCGTCGGCGTGGCCGAGGCGGCGGCTGCGGGGGCCACCACTTTGGCCGAACTGGCCGAAGCGCAGGCGGGTTTTGAGCTTTGCGAGTTGAAGAAGGGGGCGCGCAACTTTGTCTTTGCCGATGGCAATGCGGCGGCAAAGGTGATGATCATCGGCGAAGCGCCAGGGCGCGATGAGGACCGGGAGGGGCGGCCCTTCGTTGGCCGTGCGGGCCAGCTGTTGGACCGGATGTTCGCGGCCATTGGGCTTGCACGTAGCGCGACCGAGCCGGAAGCGGCTTTCTACATCACCAATGTCATGCCATGGCGCCCGCCGTCGAATCGTGATCCGGAACCGGAAGAGATTGCGATGATGCTGCC
The DNA here is from genome assembly GCA_049670445.1 of Albidovulum sp. GTDB lineage: Bacteria > Pseudomonadota > Alphaproteobacteria > Rhodobacterales > Rhodobacteraceae > TMP-24. The sequence continues at coordinate 1,176 of JBATTI010000214.1, forward strand.
GTTCTTGCAAAAGCATGTCGAACTGGTCGCACCTGATGTGATCGTGCTGATGGGCAACACGCCTTGTGCGGCGGTGCTTGGCACGCGCGGCATCTTGCGGCTGCGGGGTAAGTGGGCCGAAGGTTTTGGCCGCGCGGTCATGCCGATGACCCACCCCGCCGATCTTTTGCGCAACCCGGCGGCCAAGCGCGAGGCCTGGGCGGATTTGCTGGAAATCAAGGCGCGACTGGCGGAGGTAGACTGACGCAATGGCAGGGGCGAGGGCAGAGGCGAGTGCAAAGGCGAGAGAATTCATTCCGGTGCGTATTGCGGTGTTGACTGTTTCCGACAGCCGCGGCCCATCGGACGACCGGTCCGGCGATACT
>JBATTI010000215.1:0-5636 GCA_049670445.1 Albidovulum sp.
GCTGCGGCTGCCGGTTTCGCATTGATCAGATCCTGCGGCATGACCGTATCGATCTCGACCGAGGACATACGTTCCTTGATCGCGCGTTCCATGCGCAACAGGCCGACGCGGTACTGGTTTTCCATCAATTCGCCAACCGAACGGACCCGGCGGTTACCAAGGTGGTCGATATCGTCGATATCGCCGCGCCCGTCGCGCAGATCAACCAGCGCCTTGATACAAGCGATGATGTCGTCGCGGCGCAAGGTGCGCATCGTGTCTTCGGCATCCAGATCAAGGCGCATGTTCATCTTCACGCGGCCAACGGCGGAAAGGTCATAACGCTCGCTATCGAAGAACAGCGTGTCGAACAGCTGGCTTGCAGCTTCGACGGTGGGCGGTTCACCCGGACGCATGACGCGGTAGATGTCCATAAGCGCGGTATCGCGGCCCATGTTCTTGTCGGCGGCCATGGTGTTGCGGATATAAGGGCCGACATTGACGTTATCGATATCAAGCACCGGGATGGTCGTGATGCCGTTATCCAGCAAGACCTTCAGCGAACCGCCAGAGATTTCGCCTTCCTTATCGATGGTCTGCGTCAGCTCATCACCAGCTTCAACATAGATAGCGCCGGTCTCTTCGTTGATGATGTCCTTGGCGGCGAAACGACCAAGGATATGGTCAAAGGGCACCAGAAGTTCGGTAACCGAACCTTCTTCGATCAGCTTCTTGACCATGCGCGGGGTGACCTTTTCACCCGCTTTGCAGATCACTTCGCCTGAATTTGCATTAACAAGATCGTAAAGCGGACGCGTGCCGCGCACACGTTCGGGGAAGAACTTGGTCACCCAGCCCTTGTTCTTCTTCAGCTTGTAATCGACCGTATTGTAATAGGCATCCATGATGCCTTCCTGGGTCAGGCCCAAGGCATACAACAGCGTCGTCACCGGCAGTTTGCGGCGACGGTCAATGCGCGAGAAAACGATGTCTTTGGCGTCGAATTCGAAGTCGAGCCATGAGCCGCGATAAGGAATGATCCGGCAGGCGAACAAAAGCTTTCCGCTTGAATGGGTCTTGCCCTTGTCGTGGTCGAAGAACACGCCCGGTGAACGGTGCATCTGGGAAACGATGACACGTTCGGTACCATTCACGATGAAGGTGCCGTTCGGGGTCATCAAAGGCATGTCGCCCATATAGACGTCTTGTTCTTTGATGTCCTTGACCGACTTTGCGCCGGTATCTTCATCGACATCAAACACGATCAGGCGCAAAGTCACCTTCAGCGGCGCGGCATAGGTCATGTCGCGGCTTTGGCATTCTTCAACGTCGTATTTCGGTTTTTCCAGCTCGTATTTCACGAATTCGAGAATTGCATTCTCGTTGAAATCCTTGATCGGGAATACCGACTGGAATACGCCTTTGATGCCTTCACCATCGGCGGGCACCTGGCCATCACCGGATTTCAGGAAAAGGTCATAAGATGACTTTTGAACCTCAATGAGGTTCGGCATCTCAAGAATTTCGCGGATTTTGCCGAAGTATCTACGGATACGTTTCTGGCCAACGTAGCTTTGCGCCATGCTGATCGTTACCTTTCGTCTCTTCGCGGGGGCGGTTCTGTCGGGGTCACAGATCCGCGCCGCTTGCGAATGAAGGAGGTCGGTTCAATTCATGCCACCCGTCCCACCGGATAGCTCCCGAACCGTGAACCCTGCCTTGGAAGCGACAACAAAACCTGATGCCGCTTCCAAGACGGGTTCGGCTGGGCCCGGAAATCCGGACCCAGCCAACTTTAGATGGGCGGGTGCAGACGCACCCGGACCGATTACTTAAGCTCGACTTTGGCGCCAGCCTCTTCGAGCTTCTTCTTGATCTCTTCAGCTTCAGCTTTGGGCGCAGCTTCTTTCACTTTGCCGCCAGCTTCGACCAGATCCTTGGCTTCTTTCAGACCAAGACCAGTGATCGTGCGAACTTCTTTGATCACGTTGATCTTGCTGGCGCCAGCGTCGACCAGAACGACATCAAAGTCGGTCTTTTCTTCAGCGGCTTCACCGGCTGCTGCCGGGCCAGCGGCCATCATGACGGCGCCACCGGCTGCCGGCTCGATGCCGTATTCGTCTTTCAAGATTGTCTTGAGCTCTTGCGCTTCAAGAAGCGTCAGGCCCACGATTTGTTCGGCGAGTTTTTTAAGATCAGCCATTTTTCTCTTCCGTTCCTAGTTATGTTTCCAACGTCAGGGTATCAACCCCAAGAAGGCATCATGTTGCTTACGCGGCTTCGCGTTCCTCGATCGTGGTGAGGATGCTCGCGATGTTAGAAGCAGGCGCGCCAATGGCCCCGGCGATGTTCGATGCAGGCGCACCGATGCAAGACACGATCGAAGCAATAAGCTCTTCACGCGACGGCATCGAGGCGACGGCTTTCACACCGGCAGGATCCAAGGCCGTATCACCCATTGCACCACCAAGGATAACGAATTTCTCGTTTGCCTTGGCGTACTTATCCGCGACCTTGGCAGCTGCCACAGGGTCTTCGGAATAGGCCAACACGGTCATGCCCAAAAGAAGATTGCCGATGCTTGCGCAGGGCTTGCCTTCCAGGGCGATCTTGGCGAGCTTGTTCTTGGCAACGCGAACGGATCCGCCTGCAGCACTCATTTCCGCGCGCAGATCCTGCATTTGTGCAACTGTCATGCCTTCGTAGTGGGCTACCACTACGACGCCAGAGCTTTCGAAGATCTGGCCGAGTTCCTCGACCACTTTCTCTTTCTGGGCTCTATCCACAGGTTCACTCCAAGTATGAGGGTTTCCCCCCGGCTCTCATTTGCCCCCGATGGTCTGGGGGCGTTCGGGTCCGCTAGAGTCCCGAGGCCATGACCGCCCGAGGCGAACCCCGGTAAATCTCGTCTCGTTTCCCATCTCAGGAAGGGTATTAAGGACCGAAGTCCACCCTCCGTCTCGGACAGAACGGGGCGGTGTTTTGCCCCGTATTCACCGGGCCTGAGCCCGGAGAATTTCGCAAGGGCGGGCCTTGACCCGCCCGTTAACTTCAGTTCCCGGTCGCCGAGGCCAGATCAAGGCTGACGCCCGGGCCCATGGTCGATGACAAGGATACTTTCTTGACATAGGCCCCTTTGGACCCTGCCGGCTTGGCACGCGCGACGGCGTCAACAAAGGCGCGGACGTTTTCGGTCAGCTTGTCTTCACCGAAAGATACCTTGCCGATCCCGGCGTGGATCACACCGGCTTTTTCAACCTTGAACTGCACTTCGCCGCCTTTGGCTGCTTCAACGGCCGTTTTCACGTCCATTGTCACAGTGCCGACCTTGGGGTTCGGCATCAGGTTGCGGGGGCCAAGGATCTTGCCGAGGCGACCAACGATTGGCATCATATCGGGCGTTGCAATGCAGCGATCGAATTCGATCTTGCCGGATTGGATGATTTCCATCAGATCCTCGGCGCCCACGATATCGGCGCCAGCGGCCGTGGCTTCGTCAGCCTTCGGGCCGCGGGCAAACACTGCCACACGTACCGTCTTACCGGTGCCATTGGGCAAGGATACAACGCCGCGAACCATCTGATCGGCGTGACGCGGGTCAACACCAAGGTTCATAGCGATCTCGAGGGTTTCGTCGAATTTTGCAGCAGCGGCGCTTTTGATCAGCTTCACGGCTTCTTCGACCGTCAGATCGGCCTTGCCTGCGAAAGCGGCACGGGCTGCCTGAGTGCGTTTTCCATACTTTGCCATGACTTAACCTTTCACCTCGATACCCATCGAGCGTGCCGAGCCAAGGATGATTTGCATCGCGGCCTCAACGTCGTTCGCGGAAAGATCTTTCATCTTGGCTTCGGCGATCTCGCGCACCTGAGCCACGGTCACCGAACCGGCCATCTCACGGCCCGGAAGCGGCGATCCCTTCGGGCGGTTGCGCTTGCCCACCGGCTTCAGACCGGCAGCTTTCTTGAGGAAGAACGACGCAGGCGCGGTCTTGGTCTCAAAGCTGAAGGACTTGTCCGCATAATAGGTGATGATAACCGGCACCGGGGCGCCTTGCTCCATCTCCTGGGTCTTCGCGTTGAAGGCCTTGCAGAATTCCATGATATTGATCCCGCGCTGACCCAGCGCCGGACCGACCGGGGGGGAAGGATTGGCCTGCCCCGCCTTAATTTGCAGCTTGAGCTGCCCTACTACCTTCTTGGCCATTTGGCCGCTCCTTTATCACTGGCGCCACGACCGGCGCAGTTTAGTGGTTCGGTTTGTGCCGTAGCACGCGCCTCCCACGGGTTGTCACATCAGGCGACTTTTTGAACCTGCGTGAATTCCAGCTCGACCGGTGTCGGACGGCCGAAAATAGATACGGTTACCTTGAGGCGGCTGGCGTTTTCGTCCACCTCTTCAACCATGCCCGAGAAACCTTCGAACGGGCCGTCGGCAACTTTGACATTCTCGCCAACCTCGAAGCGGATCAGGTTGCGCGGGGCATCCTGGCCTTCTTCGGCGCGCTTCAAGATGCCGTTCACTTCGGCGTCGCGCATTGGCATCGGGCGGCCTTGCGGGCCCAAAAAGCCGGTAACGCGGTTGATCGAGGTGATCAGGTGATAACCGCGATCGGTCATTTCCATATGCACCAGCACATAGCCGGGCATGAACCGACGCTCTGACGTCACTTTCTTGCCGCGACGGATTTCCAGCACCTCTTCGGTGGGCACGTGAACTTCGTCGATCTCTTCTTCAAGGCCGTTTTCTGCAACAGCATGCTTGATCTGTTCGGCGATCTTCTTCTCGTAATTCGAGAGAACGCTCACCGAATACCACCGCTTTGCCATCTGCCCCAGACCTCGCTTCGTCGACGGTGCGCCGCCGATAATTCAATTTATTCCGTGAGTTAACTCACGCTTTCCCGAACAGAAAACAGCGCGCAGACCGAATCGTTGCGCGCTTAGGCCGGTAAAGTCAGGCTCGTCTATCTTTGATGAGGTCAGATTTCAAGCCGTTCAATGCCATCTGCGGCCCGAATTAGCCGACCATATCCAGAACCGCCGTCAGACCCAGGCGAATGACCAGATCGACCAGTGAAAAGAAGACGGCCGTAATCGCTGCCATGATGAAAACCATGATCGTGGTCAGCATGACTTCACGCCGTGTCGGCCAGACGACTTTGGCCACTTCCGAGCGTACCTGCTGAAGGAACAGAAGAGGATTGGCCATGTTGATCTGCCTTTGGCTTGTTTCGCGACTTGGCGCAGATACGCCGGTCGGGCGCGGATTTCAAGGGGGCCTGGGGCCGGTATGGAATGCGTATGGTTTGCGCATGGCATCCCAATGGCAGGCGTCCCGACACCTGTCGGGGCAAAAGATCACCGTTCTTGCCGTCAAACCGCTGTCCTGCCCACCCCATCATCGCCCCGGTAAGACCATGACCCGGCAAGCCCTGGCGAATCAGACAGGCCATCGCGCCCCACGCCAGCGACGGTTCGCCCCGCGGGAAAGTGTTGACGCCGAATGTCAGTATTGAGCCCAAACTAGCATGTTGCTCCACCATACTTGAAGGTCTGCTTTATGAAAGAACAGCGACGCTCAACAAGACTAATAGGAGGGCCAAATGATCCGCACTTCGTGTTGCTACTCAGCAATTCTAACAATGGTTAGTTTGC
>JBATTI010000216.1:0-4204 GCA_049670445.1 Albidovulum sp.
GCCGAAGACCGCTCAGATGCGGCGATTGAGGCGTTGGAACAGCTGACCAAGGCCTATCCCGACTTGATCGAAACCTGGGTGGCATTGGGCGATATCTCTCGCCACGAAGAACGCTTTGAAGACAGAATTCGGGTTTATGACAAGGCCGTCGCCTTGATTGATACGCCACTGCCCGAACACTGGGTGGTCTTTTACGCGCGCGGTATCTGTTACGAACGTGCCAAGCAATGGGACAATGCCGAGGCCGACTTCCGTCAGGCCTTGGCGCTTAACCCCGACCAGCCGCAAGTTCTTAATTACATAGGATATTCCTTTGTCGAGATGAATGAGAACCTTGACGAAGCCATGTCGATGATCGAACGCGCAGCACGGGCCCGACCCGATGAAGGCGCGATTATCGACAGCCTTGGCTGGGCGCTTTACCGCCTTGGACGCTACCGCGAGGCCGAAGTGCAGATGGAGCGGGCAATAGAATTGATGCCGGTTGATGCGGTGGTCAATGACCATCTGGGCGATGTTTATTGGGCGGTGGGTCGCTTTCGCGAGGCTGAGTTTCAGTGGAAACGGGCGCTTTCGTTCAAACCCGAAACCGAAGAGGTAGCCGACCGCATCCGCCGCAAGCTTGAACTGGGTCTGGACGCCGTTTTGCAAAAGGAAGGGGCCAAGCCCCTTGCGATCACCAAGAATGACGGTTGAGGCTTTTGCCGCCGCCAAGGTCAACCTGACGCTGCATGTGACCGGCCAAAGGCGGGATGGATACCACCTTCTGGACAGTCTGGTGGTTTTTGCAGATGTCGGCGACCGCATCCTTGTTGAAGCCGCCAAGGATCTGCAGTTGAAGATCGACGGGCCTATGGCCGATGGCCTGTCATCCGGGCCCGAAAATCTTGTGTTACGCGCGGCCGCACTATTGGGCGGCGGCGGCGCTGCAATCACCTTGACCAAGAACTTGCCGGTTTCTTCGGGAATTGGCGGTGGCTCTGCCGATGCGGCGGCAAGTTTGCGCGCCCTAAGCGGCCTGTGGCAATTGCCGCTGCCGCACCCCGAAAAGGTGCTGTCGCTGGGCGCGGATGTGCCGGTCTGCCTTGCCAGCAAAGCCTGCCGCATGTCCGGGGTCGGAGAGGTGCTGCAGCCCGCCCCGGCGCTGCCGCCGTTTTGGCTGGTTCTGGCCAATCCCGGTTTTGCCGTATCGACGCCTGCGGTTTTCACAGCGCTTGAAAATCACGCGCAATCGGCCATGCCAAAGGCCTTGCCAGATTTCACCGACGCGCATGATCTGGCAAAGTTTCTGGCCCGGATGCGAAATGATCTTGAACCCGCCGCGATCAAGACCGCACCTGCCATCGCAAAGGTGATTGCGGCACTGACGTCCATGCGCGGCTGTCTTTTGGCCCGGATGTCAGGGTCAGGTGCCACCTGTTTCGGGATATTTGCCGATCAGACCCTTGCCGCCGCCGCTGCCCGAAGCATCGGCAGTGCCCAGCCACATTGGTGGGTCGCCGCCGCGCCGGTCTTGGCTTAGTTCACCCGCGCCACGACATAATCGGCCAGATCGCACAGCATGTCGCGCAATTCATGCGGGGGCAGGGCATCAAGGGCCTCTTTCGCCTTCTTGATCCAGGCCAGCGCCTCTTGCCGGGTTTCGTCAAGCGTGCCGTGGCGATGCAGCAACCCAAGCGCCGTTTCCAGATCGCCCTCGCGTTGATCGCCCTTTTCGATAACGCGCGTCCAAAACACCCGTTCCTCGGCCGAGGCTTTGGCCACAGCCTTGATCACCGGTAACGTCAGTTTGCGTTCGCGAAAATCATCGCCAACATTCTTGCCGATCGCAGCAGAGGAGCCGCCGTAGTCCAAAAGATCATCGACGATCTGAAAGGCGACGCCCAAAGCATCACCAAAGGTGAAAAGCGCGTGAACCTGCTCTTCCGGGGCGTTTGCGATCACACCGCCCACTTCGGTCGCGGCTGAAAACAGCGCCGCCGTCTTGCCGCGCACAACTTGCAGATAGATCGCCTCGGTCGTCGCCAAATCGGATGCGGCGGTAAGTTGCAGTACTTCGCCCTCTGCAATCGTCGCCGATGCATTCGCCAAAATGTCCAATACCCGCAGCGATCCGGTTTCAACCATCAATTGAAACGACCGTGAAAACAGGTAATCGCCGACCAGAACCGATGATTTATTGTCCCACAAAAGATTTGCCGTGGGGCGTCCGCGCCGCTGACTGCTTTCATCGACGACATCATCATGCAAAAGCGTCGCCGTATGGATGAATTCAACCGTGGCCGCCAGATGGATATGGAAAGGGCCCCCATAGCCGCACATGCGCGCCGCCGCCAACGTCAGCATCGGGCGCAGACGCTTGCCGCCCGCCTCAACCAGATGGGCCGTCACCTGCGGGATGCGCGGCGCATGTTTTGATGCCATCCGCGTGCGGATCAAGGCATTCACATCCTCCATATCGCCTGCCAGATAGGCATTCAGGCGATCATGAGGTTTATGCGCAGCTTCGTCCAAACTCATAGCGATTCCGGTGTGGCACTTGCCCAATTGTGAATAACGCCGTGACTTTTCCGCTGATGGCCTTAAGTCTTGGCATATGAAAGAGCTTTTGCGTACAAATGACCCGACCGAGATCGCTTTTGCAACCGCTCTTCTGGATGGCGAGGGTATAACCGTGTTTGAACTCGACGTCCACATGAGCCTCCTTGAAGGATCCATAGGCATATTGCCGCGCCGTTTGATGGTCGCGGATCGTGATTTGTTCATGGCGCGGGCCGTGATGCACGATGTTGGTATCAAGACCTCCTCCGATGTTTGAAGACAGTGACCTGACCTGCGACCGGTTCCTGGGCGGCCGTTTGCAGATTTTGCAACCGCGCGCCGGGTATCGCGCCGCGACCGATCCGGTCCTGCTTGCCGCAGCCGTGCAGGCACGGGCCGGGCAATCGGTGCTTGAACTGGGATGCGGCGCGGGTGTGGCCAGCCTTTGTCTTGCCACGCGGGTGCCGGGCCTTTTGCTGTGCGGCGTCGAACGCCAGCCTGCCTATGCCGATCTGGCGCGCCGCAATGGGGCCGCCAATGATATCGCGCTGAAGGTCATCGAAGCGGATTTGTCGGCCTTGCCCGCAGAGATCCGCGCCCAAAGCTTCGATCATGTTCTGGCCAATCCGCCTTATTTTTCGGCGGGCGAGGGAACCCGTGCCAATGATCAGGGGCGCGAGGCGGCATTGCGCGAACAAACCCCGCTGGCCGATTGGGTCACTGTTGCGCTGAAGCGTTTGCGCCCCGACGGCTGGGTGACGATGATCCATCTGGCCGAACGTCTGCCCGCGCTTTTGGGCGCATTCTGCGGAAAGGCCGGATCAATCACCATACTGCCGGTTGCAGCGCGCGAGGGCCGCGAGGCAAGCCGGGTGATCGTGCGGGCCCGCAAGGGCGGCAGGGCGCCTGCGCGCCTCGCGGCGCCGCTGGTGATCCACGACGGGCCAGCCCACCAGCGCGATGGCGATGATTACAGTGCAAGAGCGCGCGCAATCTTGCGTGACGGCGCGCCAATACCGGGGTTGGATTGACAACCAATGCGCGAATTCACGCGCATAGCTGAAAAGATAAGATTTTATTGTGACGAAAGGGTGACACGACTCACGGAATGTGTTGGGATCATCAAACAGGTTCACAGCAGAGGAGTAGATGATGTCGATGCATGCCCATTTGCAGGAGCTAAAAAAGAAGCACCAAAACCTCTCAGACGTCGTAGAGGCTGCGCAGCGCGCACCGGGAACTGATGATCTGGCCATCGCCGATATGAAAAAGCAGAAACTCCGCCTTAAAGAGGAAATATCGCGTTTAAGCGGAAACTGATTTCGCAATCACTTGGCGCGGGAGTTGGCAATTGTGGCCAGCGCCGCGCCGGTACTGATCATCACGGCGGCAATCGCAATGCGCGCCGAAGGCTCTGCGATCCCCGCAAGGATCAAGGCAAGCGTCGATAAAAGCGGCGCTGCATAAGATGCAACACCCAAAAGCTGAATATCGCCGTGTTTCATCCCGACATCCCAGACATAAAATGCAAGGCCAACCGGCCCCAGACCCAAGGCCAACACGCTTAGCCAGCCGATGATATCCGAAGGCCAGACGGTTGTTTCAAGCCCTGCGTGAAACCCCGCCGAAAGCAACGCCGTCAGCAGGCAAAACACGGCGACCG
>JBATTI010000217.1:0-9646 GCA_049670445.1 Albidovulum sp.
GGCAAAACTGACGATAAAACCCCATCGGCCCCGTAGAGGTCGACGCGATCTTCAAGTTCGAAAGCGATGAACATGCGCCCATCGGGAGCCATCGCCAGCCCTTCGGCATCGTCGAAATCGCCTGCCAGCAGCGCGCCCGCAGCATCCCGAAGCTGCAGGGGCGACCCCGCAATGACCACATCCTTTACAGCACCAACCTCATCACGGCTGACCTGGCCCGAAACCAATGCCGCCGAATCTGATAATGCGGTGAAACTTGCCCCATCCGGGCTGAATTCAAGCCCCGAAAACCCCCCGAAAAACGCCAGTTTTTCAGTCAGCTCATAGCGGCCAAGATATTCCGCATGTGGCGCTGCATTCGCCGCGCCGGCCGCCAATACCAAGGCCAGACTGGTCCAGACATACGGCGCGGTCACTTTGAAGCAAGCACTTTGCGACAGGCTTTCGGCAAATCAGCCATCACATAATTGCGTGCGTTTTTCTTCTTTGGTCCCGCGTTTTTCTTCTTGTCTGGCTTGGTTGTGGGCGGATTTTTCGGCCCATCAAGATAGGTTGTAACCCACCAATTCAGCGTTGCGTCGCATCCATTGCCGCCTTTCGACAGGCTGGCAACTGTGGGCTTTTGGGTTTCGCAGGCGCGATCACCGCGCGGACATTTCAGCCGCACATGGAAATGGTCGTGATGGCCGTAAAGCGGGCGGATCTTTTGCAGCCAGCCTTTGTCTTTGGCCTTGGCGGATTTACACATCTCGATCTTGACGGCCGCAGCCACAAAGATGCGGTCTACCCGAGGGTCGGAAGCCGCCATTCGCAACAGCGCGTGGTGACTGGGTGTCCAGTTGCTATTGACCCGGCGCTGGTCGTCGGTGCGCACCGAATTGGCGCTGATCTTTTCGCGATCATTGGCGCTAAGCCGCAAGCTTTTGGGCGGCAGATACCAGATATCGGCATCCAGCCCGGTCTGATGGCTGGAATGGCCACGGGCAAATGGTCCCCCACGCGGCATGCTCAAATCACCAATATAAAGCCCCTTCCAGCCCAACTTTTGCGCCCCCGCCGAAAGATCGACCAAATATTGCACCAGTTCCGGCTGCCCCCAGTTTCGGTTGCGCGACAGCCGCATTGCTTGCCAGCTTGGCCCGCTTTCGGGCAATTGCACCAAGCCCGCGCCGCAACCGCGCGAATAAGAACCGATCGCGGCCGATTCTTGGCCAGAGGCCGATCTTGCAACGCCGAAAAGCTGATTGGCCAAGGGTTCAGCGCTGGCCGTTGATGCGGCAGCGCCCAGCGTAAGCCCTATGATCGCGTAAAAAATCCGTTTCATGTTGTGCGTTCACCCATCGGTTTGACCCATCTTAGCAAAATCATCCCAATTATAAACAATGTGATAAGCGGAATGGCGATGCCGATACGTTGGCTCCCGCTGATGAGCGTGAAGACGGTAATGAAAAACGGCGCGATGAAAGCTGTGGCCTTGCCAGACAATGCATAAAGGCCAAAGGCCTCGGCGGCGCGGTCGCGGGTGGTGTGAAAAACCATCATCGTGCGGCTTGCCGATTGCAACGTGCCACCGGCCGCCCCAATCAAAATACCGCAGACATAGAAAATATAATCGGGCCAAGGGGAGCCTTGGGCAAAGGGGATACCGTAAAAGCTGCTGCGCGACATGCCTGCAATAACCAGACAAACCGCGATAAGCGCGGTCATGGAAATATTGATCACCGGCTTTGGCCCGCGCGCCGAATCCATCTTGCCGCCAAGCCAGCTGAACAGCGCGCCCGCCACCGCACCCGCAATACCGAACAGGCCGATTTTTGTGATCGACCAGCCCAGCACGCCAGAGGCATAGATCCCGCCAAACGCATAAAGCGCGTTCAGCGCATCGCGGTAAAACATCGAGCTTAACAGATGTGCGCCAAGGCTTTGGCGTTCGCGCAAGGACTTTATCAGCCGCCAAAGATCACCCATTGCCGCCCTTAAATTAACCCGCCGCGCCAGAGCCTTTGGTTCTTTTACCCAAAGAAAGAATGGCACCATGAAAACAATGAACCATATGGCGGTAAAGGGCCCCACCGCACGTGTGCCTTCGCGGGCCGTCGGGTCAAGGCCGAAGGGCGGGCTCAGCCCGATGAAGGTTTTGCCCGTCGCACCGCTTTCGGCGAAAAACAACAGCATGATCACCAGAGCAAAGATCCCACCAAGATAGCCGAAGGCAAAGCCCGACCCCGAGATTTTGCCCATATTGGTGTCTTCGGTCAGATCGGGCATCAGGGAATTCGTGAAAATCGTTGCAAACTCCATGCCTATCAGGCCGATTCCGAACCAGATCAGGGCCCAATACAGATCGGTCTGATCGGGAAGCACGAACCAAAGCGCCCAAGACCCCGCAACGTAAAACCCCGAGAAAATCCAGATCCAGATCATGCGTCTGCCCGACCCGTCAGCGATTGCACCCAGGATCGGCGCCAAAAGTGCGATGGCCACGCCGGAAACGCTTTGCCCCCAGCCCCAATAGGCTTGTGCCGCGGCACCTGCCGCTTCGGGATCAAGACCTTGGGCTGCAAAATGCGCCCGGGCGACTTCGGCAAAATAGGGGCCAAAGATGAAGGTCAAAAGTAACGTATTGTATGGCTGGCTGGCCCAATCAAAAAACCACCAGCCCCAAATACGCTTGCGCGCGCTTACCGTCATGACCTGCCCCCTGTTTGGCGCGGATCAAGCCCTAAAAAGCCCCTTAGCGCAAGACAGCGCCCGGGGTTTTATACAGCCGTGGCGGGCGGCCATGGCCGCATGGCGTCTGCGGCAATCCACGCCAGAACCCAATCGGGCAGGGCGGGGCTTTCCATCACCACCGCCATTTCCGCCAGCACCTCGGCAGGCGGCACGATGCCCTTGGCCGAGGTCACGGCAGACCGCAGCAACATATGGCTGGTGCATTCGCCCGCCCGCCACATGCTTTGCTCCATATAAAGGAATCGCGTGTCCCAGCCGATGCAGCGGCTGTGCATCTCCAATCGGTCAAACATCCGCACCCGCTTACGGTAACGCGTGGTATTGCCCGCCACCGTAATGCCCCAACGCCGCCGCCGCAAAACCCCGGCCAACCCCGAGCGGATCGCCAAAGGAATGCGCCCCAGATCATAAAGCGTCAGCGTCCGACCATTGTTCAGCTCCGCCCAAAGATCCAGATCCCATGGCCAGCAGATATGATGCGATACATGGGCATCGGTTAGTCCCAACGGCGCTTTGCGGCTGCTGGTCCAGATTTCTTTCAGCATGCGGGCGAATGGATACATCTTGCTTCATCCTTGCGGTGCGCAGGTAAGCGAAGTGCCCTTGCCGCGCGCGAACGTCAATCTGTGACGTTGCGTTCAATGGTTGCGCAAGCGCGCGCTTGGCCTTACCTCTGGCAAAACGGCGACATATGGAGTTTCGCGATGACCTCGCTATTTCAGGCGATCATGTTGATCTTGGATTTGGTCAAATATCTGATCATTGCGCATTTCGCGTTGTCTTGGCTGATCAACTTTCAAGTGCTCAATTTGCGCCAGCCGACAGTTGCACAGATCTGGTACGGGTTGAACAAGATCCTTGAACCGATTTATGCGCCGATCCGTCGGTTTTTGCCGCAAATGGCTGGGCTTGATCTTGCGCCGATGGTTGCAATCGTCGCGCTGATCATCTTGCGCAACGTTATGGTCAATAACGCGGGCTTTTTCTTGGGCTACTGACCTTGCCCTGACCGGGGCGCTGTGGGATTGTCGCGCCAGTTGAGCAACCCCAATAAGAACAGCGAGCCTATGCAGCGCGCCGAGGAACTTCTTGCCTCCGTTTTCGGATTTTCTGCCTTTCGCCCCGGTCAGGCGGAGATTGTGGAGGCCGTGTTCGAGGGCCGCAATACGCTGGCAATCATGCCCACCGGTGGCGGCAAATCCTTGTGCTTTCAGCTTCCCGCCTTGCTGCGCGATGGGGTGACCGTTGTCATCTCGCCGCTTATCGCGTTGATGCGCGATCAGGTGCGGGCCTTGCGCGAAGTCGGGGTAGAGGCGGGCGCGCTGACTTCGGGCAATACCGAAGAAGAAACCGAAGACGTGTTCGCGGCCCTGGATGATGGCCGTTTGCGCCTTTTGTATATGGCGCCAGAACGCCTTGCCTCGGGCGCCACCTTGAACCTGTTGCGCCGTATAGGCACCAATCTTATCGCAGTGGATGAGGCGCATTGCGTCAGCCAATGGGGCCATGATTTTCGCCCCGATTACCTGCGCATCGGCGAGTTGCGGCGCGCGTTGAACGTGCCTTTGGCCGCCTTTACCGCCACCGCGGATGAAGAAACCCGCGCCGAGATTGTCACCCGGCTTTTTGATGGTGCTGAGCCTTCGACGTTTTTGCGCGGCTTTGACCGCCCCAATATTCATCTGGCGTTTGAGGTCAAAGACCAACCCCGCCGCCAGATCCTTGGCTTCGCGGATGCACGACGCGGCCAATCCGGCATCATCTATACGGCCACCCGCGCGAAAACCGAAACCCTTGCCCAGGCCTTGCGCGAAGCCGGTCATTCCGCTTGCCATTACCACGCCGGGATGGAGGCTGAGGGGCGGCGCGAGGTTGAGGTGCGCTTTCAACGTGAAGACGGGTTGATTGTGGTGGCAACGGTGGCCTTTGGCATGGGCATCGACAAACCTGATATCCGCTGGGTCGCCCATGCCGATCTGCCCAAATCAATCGAGTCCTATTATCAGGAAATCGGCCGCGCTGGCCGCGATGGCGCCCCGGCCGAAACCCTGACCCTTTACGGCCCGGAAGATGTTCGCCTGCGCCGCACCCAGATCGACGAAGGCCTTGCCCCGATGGAGCGTAAAGAGGCCGATCATACCCGGCTGAGCACGCTTTTGGGTCTGGCCGAGGCGACAGGTTGCCGCCGCCAGCAATTGTTGGGATATTTTGGCGAGACCTCAGCTCCGTGCGGTACCTGTGATCTGTGCGACACCCCGCCCGAGGTGTTCGACGGTACCGACGCTGTGCGCAAAGCACTTTCGGCAATGCTGCGCACCGGCGAAAGCTTTGGTGCGGGGCATCTCATTGATATTTTGCTGGGGGCGAAGACCGATAAGATCGCCCAGCGCGGCCACGACAGCCTGCCCACTTACGGCATCGGGCGTGACCTTACTAAAGCCCAGTGGCAAGCGGTGTTCCGGCAGATGACCGGACGCGATCTGATCCGCCCCGATGCTGAACGCCACGGTGCCTTTCGCATGACCGAGGCCGCACGGCCAATTTTGCGCGGCGAGGCGCGAATTACGCTGCGCCGCGATACGATCCGCAAGGCAACTGCCGCCCCTGTCGTGCGTGCGCTTGTATCGGATGAAAACGCCCCGCTTTTGTCAGCCCTCAAAGCCAAAAGGCGCGCACTTGCCGAAGCCGCGCGCGTGCCTGCCTATGTGATCTTTGCCGATCGCACGTTGATTGAAATGGCGGAAACCCGGCCGCAAACTCTTGATGACATGGCGCGTATCAGTGGCGTTGGCGCCAAGAAACTGGATAGCTACGGTGCCACCTTCCTGGCCGTCATCACCGGCGCAGAAGAGCGCCCGCACCCGGCGCGGATGAAACTTGCCGGGCGGGCCGCGGGGTCGGTCTTCGATCGGCTGCAAGAAGAACAACTGCGCCTTGCGCGCGGTGAAGATGGGGCAGGCAAGCCGATGTCTTGCACCGCCGGAATGCTCAAGCGCATCGCCGAGGCGCGCCCCCGCAACCTCAGTGATCTGGCACGTATCGCCAGCTTCGATGCGCCAAAGCTGGAACGTTTTGGCCCGGCGTTTCTGGCGGTCCTTCAAGAGGATTGACGCTGCAGCGCTGTTGGTGTGGTTTCCGGCGGGTCTGTTGATACGGGTGTCGTCGGGCGGGCATCAGGCGGGCAGGCGGCCGCGATCTGTGCCATTATCTCTGCCTTGCGCAGCGGTTTGGTCAGGTAATGATCCAGACCTGCGGCTAAAATGTCGTCGCCGTCACCCTTCATTGCATGTGCCGTCAGCGCCACGATAGTGACATGCGCGCCAGTTTGCGCCTCGGCTTGGCGAATGGCGCGTGTCGCCTCGCGCCCGTCCATTTCGGGCATAGAGATATCCATGAACACCAGATCCGGTGCAAAATCGCGCCAACGCTCGATCGCTTCGCGACCGTTACTCGCGAAGACCAGATCGATATCGAGTGACTGCACCATCTTGCTGAAAACCAACTGGTTGGTGCGATTGTCCTCGGCCGCCAACACGCGCATTTGCCGCGGCCCAGCGGTTTGCGGGGCAGGGGGGGGGAGGGGCGCAGATTTGGCGACGGGCATCGCGCCAGACAAGCCTTGCAGCTTGCGAAACAGATCACTGCGCAAAATCGGTTTTTGCATCGACCCGGCAAACAACCCATCAGAATTGTCAATTTTCGACGGGAAGGAGCTGGATATGAGCATGGGCGCCGTCAGCCCCGCGCCACGCAGGGCCAGTGCCAGGCGCCTGCTTTCGGTATCGCCCATCTCATGGTCCAGCAGCGCAATGTCGTAGTCTGTACCTGCCGCAAGGGCCTCTTCGGTATTTCGGCACACCTTGACCTCCATCCCGAAGGTTTGCAGCTGTCTTATCAAGATCGTGCGGTTGATCACCGCCTCTTCGATCAAAAGTGCGCGTTTTAGAAGGATTGGCTGGTCTGCACCATCATTGGCCGGATTTTCGGCCGGGGCCAGATTGACCTTAAAGCCAAAGCAGGATCCTTTGCCCAACTCGCTGTCCACCCAAACTTCACCCCCCATCAGTTCGACCAGTTGTCGGGTAATCGCAAGCCCAAGTCCGGTCCCTTCAAACTTGCGGTTAGATTGGTCATCTACCTGATTAAACTCGCCAAAAACATGGTCTATATATTCTGGTGCGATACCAATACCGGTATCTTCGATGCTGAAATGCAGATCAAACCTGCCTTCAGCCTCGATCCCGACAACACGGGCAAGCACATGGCCACTGCTGGTAAATTTAACGGCATTACCCAGAAGATTGGTCAAGATCTGCCGCATTCGCCCCGGATCAGCGACAAATCGGGTGGGCAAAAACAGATCGAAATCTACAACCAATGACACGCCTTTGCTTCGCGCCGAAGGTTGCAACAGCAACATCACCTCATGCAAGCAGCGCTCAAGATCAAATGGTTCAAGAACAAGGCGCAGCTTTTCCGCCTCAGCTTTGGAATAATCCAGCACATCGTTGATTATCGTCAAAAGCGCCTCACCCGACGACTTGATCGTATCCGCAAACAGCCGCTGTTCTTCGTTAAGCTCGGTATCGCGCAGCAAATCGACCATCCCAACGACACCGTTCATCGGGGTTCTGATCTCGTGGCTCATATTCGCCAAGAACGCCGATTTGGCCCGGCTTGCTGCCTCGGCCTTGATGCGGGCTTCTTCCAGCTCAGCCTCGCGGCGCACGTTTTCGGTGATATCTGCGGTCAGGCAGACCAAATCACCCGCCTCGCCGCGCCGGTCGATGAACTTCAAGAACCGCCCGTCAGGCAGTCGCACGATCTTGGGGTCAATCACATCGCGGGCCTGCCGCGCGATCATTTCGTGGCACCAATCGTCGACATCCTGGCCATCAAGGGCAACCACCCCGTCGCGCGCCATCATCGCGATGATGTCATCATAGCTTTGCCCGTCCTCCAGCTTTCCCGGCCCTTTGAACAGATCAACATAGGCGCCGTTGGCGATGATCAAGCGCATCTCATCGTCAAAAACCGCAAACCCGTCCTTGATGGTTTCCAAAGCTTCCCAAAGCCTGCGTTGGGCAATTCGGGCCGCGGTTTTTGCCCGTTCAAGATCCGATTCAATCTGGTGGTTACGGCCTTTGAGCGCCTCTTTCTCATGCTGGGCATGTTCAAGATCATTGCGCTGCACCACCAACGTTTCCGCCAGATCGCGCGCATGCAGCGAAAGCCGGTCATTGGCTTCGAACAACTCGCGTTGTTTTTGATCCAGCAACCTTTCGGCTGCCAGTCGGGCACGACGTTCGCTGACAAGCTTTTCTGTTATATTCACAATAGCCTCCGCGCCGCATTCTCAAGCGCTGTCTTGCGATCACACTGCACATATTTGGTGAAGAACCGCTAAACGCCGTTGCATTTTGCAAGGCATGGTCATGAATACCTGACCCGCGACTCATTGCCTTGCCGGGGGCTGGCGTGGCACCTTGGGAAAATGATCTGAGCAGGAGACAAGCAATGCGTATTTCGGGCCTATTCATGATCGCGCTACTTATCTCGGCGCAGGTTGCGTCAATTGCGCCCGCAGATTCACAAGAGACCAGCTATATACCCGACCGGCGGCTGGTCTTGACCGAAAACGCCGATTTGCCCGGTGGCGATATTCAATCGATTTTCGATACCACGCTTGAAGCTTGCGAAACATCTTGTCTTGCCAATGGTCAATGCCGTGCCATTACCTTCAATACAAAGGCGAATTCCTGCTTTTTGAAGTCGGGCACCGGTGATCAGCAACCCTATGTCGGGGCCTATTCCGGTTTTGTCTTGGCCGGTGATAACGCGGTCTTGTCCACTGCCGCGGCACGGGCGGCTGAACTGGGCTTTCTTGGCCCGGTGGATTTTGATGCCGCATTGACGCAAGCCCGCCGCCTTGGGCGCGACCATCTGACCAACAACTGGACGGCGGATGATCTTTTGTCGGCGGCTGCATCGGCGCGCAATGCCGGTGATCTACGGGCCGCGTTGCGCTATCAAGGTGCTGCACTGAATTTGACAGATGCCGCCGACCAATGGGTGGAATACGCCCAACTGCTAAGCGATCTTTCGCAAAACACGACAGGCAATCGCGAAGAGATGCGTGGTCGCGCGCTAAGTGCGTCGGTCAATGGCTATCTGCGGGCAAACCGCCCCGCATTGCAGGCTTCGGCGCTTCTGGTCATGGCCCGTGCGCTGCAAGACAGTGATCGTGGGCGTGATATGATCCCGGCCTTGCGTCTGGCGCAAAGCATCCAGCCGCGCGACGATGCCGCCGCCCTTTTGGATGATGCCATTGCCAAATACGGCTTTCGCATTGCCGAACATCGCGTCGATAGCGATGCCGCCCGCCCCCGCATCTGCGCCACATTCAATTCGCGGCTGATCGCCAGCGGCACCGATTATGCGCCCTTCGTTCAACTGCCCGAAACCGGGCTATCGGTCGAGGCGTCAGATCGCCAGATCTGTATCGACGGTGTCACCCACGGCAAGCGCTATGCGGTCACCTTCCGCCAGGGCCTGCCCGCCGCTGACGGAGAGGTTTTGGCCAAAGACACCACCTTGCAGTTATATATTCGCGACCGCGCCGCCTCCATCAGCTTTCCGGGGCGCGCCTATATACTGCCGCGTGCCGCGCAAAGCGGGATCCCGGTGCAAACCGTCAATACCGCCAAGCTTGACCTCACCTTGCAGCGCATCTCGGACCGAAATCTTGTGCGCGCGATGGTCGAGGATTACCTCGCCCGGCCGCTTGACTACTACACCGCCGAATATTTCAACCGTCAGTTCGCCGAAGAGGTTTGGCGCGGCGCGGCTGATATGGCCAATGCCGAACCCAACCGCGATGTCACCACCCGGTTGCCGCTTGACGCGGTGCTGC
>JBATTI010000218.1:0-3015 GCA_049670445.1 Albidovulum sp.
ACCTATGCTTGCGAGATCCCCTTGGGGGATGGCAGCGACGGCACCTTCAATCCCGATGACTGGATGGAGCCGAAGGACCGGCGCAAGGTTGATGATTTCATCCTTTACGGCATGGCCGCAGCCCAGCAAGCGGTTGAGGATGCGGGATGGACGCCTGAAGATGAGGAAAGCCGTTTGCGCACCGGCGTGATGATCGGGTCGGGCATCGGCGGGCTGAATTCAATTGCCGAAACGGCGGTCTTGATCAAGGAAAAGGGCCCAAAACGCGTGTCGCCCTTCTTTATTCCCGGTGCACTGATCAATCTGATCTCGGGTCAGGTGTCGATCCGTTATGGCTTCAAGGGGCCAAACCATGCGGTTGTGACGGCCTGTTCAACCGGCGCACATGCGATTGGCGATGCCGCACGGCTTATCCAATGGGGGGATGCCGATGTGATGATCGCCGGTGGGGCGGAAAGCCCGATCTCGGAAATCGGGATTGCCGGGTTTAACGCGTGCAAGGCGCTGTCGACCAAACGCGCCGATGACCCCGCCAAGGCCAGCCGCCCCTATGATGCCGATCGCGACGGCTTTGTGATGGGTGAGGGTGCAGGCTGCGTGGTCTTGGAAGAATACGAACATGCAAAGGCGCGCGGCGCCAAGATTTATGCCGAAGTGCTTGGCTATGGCATGTCGGGGGATGCGCATCATATCACCGCCCCTTCCGAGGACGGCGATGGCGGTTATCGGTCAATGGCGGCGGCGCTGAAGCGGGCCGGGATTACGCCATCGGATATTGATTACATCAATGCCCATGGCACTTCGACCATGGCCGATACGATTGAACTTGGCGCGGTAGAGCGGTTGATGGGCGATGCGGCAGCGGGGGCGACGATGTCGTCAACCAAATCGTCGATCGGGCATCTTTTGGGGGCCGCGGGCGCCGTCGAGGCTATTTTCTGCGTGCTGGCGATTCGCGATCAGATCGCACCGCCCACGATCAATCTTGACAGTCCGGCGGTGGCGTCCAAGCTGGATCTGGCCCCCAACAAGGCGGTCAAGCGCAAGATTGATGTGGCCTTGTCCAACAGCTTTGGCTTTGGTGGCACGAATGCCTCGCTTGTCATAGGCAAGGTGCAGGGGTGATGTGGCGGCATATCGTTTCAAACTTTTTGACGATTGCGATTTTGGGGCTGGTGGCGCTTGCCGGTTTGGCGAGTTGGTCGCAAAACCAGTATAAAAACCCGGGCCCCCTGACCAAAGCCATATGCCTTCAGGTCGAACGCGGATCGAATATGCGCGTCGTGGCCGAAAAGCTGGAGGAACGGGGCGCGATTGCGCATCCCTATATCTTCAAGGTGGGGGCGGATTATTCGGGGCGCGCGGACAAGCTGAAGGCGGGGTCGTACCTGATCGCGCCGGGGGCCTCGATGCAAGGGATCGTGGATGAAATTTCCGGCAGCGGTGTGTCAACTTGCGGGACCGAGGTGAATTACCGCATCGGTGTCACCGCCACGAATGTGGTGGTAAGCGAGCTGGACCCGGCCACCAACAAGCTGGTCGAGGTGGTGAAATTCGACCCCGCTGAAGCCGCACCCCCGGCGGAATATGCCGATCTGGCAGACCAGCCTGACGTGCGTTTGCGGGTGACACTTGCCGAGGGTGTGACAAGCTGGCAGGTGGTTGATGCCTTGTCGCGGGCGGATTTCTTGAGCGGTGAGGTCAAGGATATTCCCGGCGAGGGGATGCTTGCACCACAGCAATATGAGGTTGACCGGGGCGCGGACCGTGCCGCTCTGGTTGCCCGGATGCAAGAGATACAAGCGCAGGCGCTGGCCAGCCTGTGGGCCGCGCGCGCCGAAGGCCTGCCCTATGCGTCGCCCGAAGAAGCCCTGATCATGGCCTCGATCATCGAAAAAGAAACCGGGGTGGCCGAGGAGCGCGGGCAAGTGGCAAGCGTGTTCCTGAACCGCATCAGGCAAGGGATGAAGCTGCAAACCGACCCGACGGTGATCTATGGCCTGACCAAGGGGCAATCCGTGTTGGGGCGTGGGTTGCGCCAAAGCGAGCTGCGTTCAAACACGCCTTACAACACCTATGTCATTGAAGGGCTGCCGCCGACCCCGATTGCCAACCCCGGCCGAGATGCAATTGCAGCGGCCCTGAACCCCGATACGACCGAGTTCTTGTTCTTCGTGGCAGACGGGACCGGCGGCCATGCTTTTGCCAAGACCCTTGCCGAACATAACGACAATGTCGCGAAATGGCGCAAGATCGAGGCCGAGCAGGCGAATTAACCCCTCTGGCCCGCCGTGGCTGCCAGCCCGATCGCCGCCAGCAAAAGTGCAAGGCCGGATGCGACTGTGCGCAATTGGTTGAAGATCTGCCATTCGGGCGAATAGGCCGCCCAGATCGCCGCGGCGGCAGCCATGTCGGAGGGGACGGTCTGGCTTGCCAGTGACATGTTCATCGGGACATTGACGACCAGGGTCAGCAACAACCCGCCGGTGGCATAAACCACGGCGCCAAGGGCAAAGCAGATCGCGGCTTTGCGGGCCCCCGCATACCCCGCCACGATGGCCGTAAGCGCCAGGACGACCGGGGTGCCAAAGAAGGCCGGCGCGAAGACGGCATTGCGCACCGAGGCATTCATGGCCTGCATGGCGGCAATGGCGATGCGGGGATCGGCGGTGTCCAGCCCCCACATGGTTGAGCAAACCCAAGCATAGAAGAACCCGAATATGGCCCCGCAAAAGATCACCGAGGTCAAGGCAAGGGGTTTGAGAGTTCTGTGCATGATATATCCGTAACTGTGTGTACGTATTGATTGTATCCGTAACTTAGTGTACGGATACCTGTCAACGGGAGACCCGAGAATGCGTGACGAGACCAAGGCAAAGCGCCGCGCTGAAATCGAAGCGGCGGCCTATGAGCTGCTGACGCGAAATGGCTATGACGCCATGTCGATGCTGGGCGTTGCCAAGGCGGCGCATGCCTCTAACGAGACGCTTTATCGCTGGTATGGCGACAAGCAGG
>JBATTI010000219.1:0-5288 GCA_049670445.1 Albidovulum sp.
GCGCAGGGCTTGCCCGAAGTGTCGGTCGCCGTCAACCGCCGCAAAACCGGGTTTTCATCGGCCGCGCCCCGTGCTAGCCAGCGCCGAGAATTCGGTGAGGGGCATTCGCCCCGGACACACCCCCAAGCGAAAAGGCGAAAACCATGGCGATCGAACGTACCTTGTCTATCATCAAACCCGACGCAACCCGCCGCAACCTGACTGGCAAGATCAATGCCAAGTTTGAGGCAGCAGGCCTGCGCATTGCTGCGCAAAAGCGTATCCATCTGAGCCTGGCACAGGCGCAGAAATTCTATGAAGTGCATGCCGAACGCCCGTTTTTCGGCGAACTGACCGAATTCATGGCCTCCGAGCCGGTGGTCGTGCAGGTTCTGGAAGGTGAAGGCGCCATTGCAAAGAACCGTGAAGTGATGGGGGCCACCAATCCGGCCAATGCCGATGCAGGTACGATCCGTAAGGAATTTGCGCTTTCGGTCGGCGAAAACTCGGTTCACGGCTCGGATGCGCCCGAAACCGCAGCGGCTGAGATCGCCTATTTCTTCTCGGGTCTTGAACTGGTCGGCTGATCCGAATTTTCTGCGAAAATTCGTGCGATTTTTCGCAGAAAAATCGTGGCCCTTTGGCCGGTCTCTGGCCTGGCTGAATAAAGATCGCTTCCATTCGGAGGCGATCTTTTTGTTTTTGGGAGTGCGGCAGCTGCCTCTGCCTTAGGCGCTTTTCTTGGCGCTCTGGCAATCAATCAGGGTGCAGCCGCGATCAGATAAACCTCAGATCGAGGCCCAATCGGTAAATTGGGTCGCTTGCATCTGGCCCTCGGTTGTCGATCCACCCGCCTGCGGGGTCAGTTGAGCGGGGTGTTGACCTTGCTGTTGACGCTTGCGCGCCGCCTCTTGGCTTTGTTGGTCTTGCACATTGCCAGACCCCATTTGCCCAGTCGTATCGTCCATCGGATCGTCCTTTAATCCAGCCGTTTTGGCCGTGTAAACCGCCAACCTCGTTGGGCCTTTGCAAAAAGCAACAAGACGTTGGCGCGGTGCAGTTAGGCCTTGGTGATGACCCCGTCAAGTAAGATTGCGACACGAATGCAGACCGAGCAAGGCTTTGGAAAACCTTGGGGTTTTTTTGTGATAAGAATTGTAACAAATTTGCATTATTGTTTCAGAACCGTGTTCGATAGGGCCCCGAAACGCGGTGTTTGCGCGTCAGTCACGAAAGCTTTCTGCGAGGTCTTCGGGCAGATCGAATTCGCGCAATACCCGCGCGCGGCCCTCGGCGGACATTTTTTTTGCGGTTTTTTGCACGACCCTAAGAAGCGATTCCGCGGCGCGCGCCGATGCGAAGGGCTGAAAGTACCATCTGAGGAAGGTAAAGCAGATCACGTCTTCCAAAGCCTGCACGTCGGCGTCGCGCTTGATGCCTTCCTTGCGCAGCATCTTGCCCACCTGTTCTACCTCGGCGGCGCGGTAGCCCTGATCCGCCATGATCTGGCCCACACGGGTCGCATGAAAGGCCGCAAGATCGCGGCGCCAGGCAAGATAGCCTTCCTTGCCTTCCGGGTAAGAGGCGCGCGGCGAGGTCCAGCGTTCAATATGCTGACCGCGTGCGGCGATGCGCAAGCATTCCGAGGCGTCGGGGAACAGCCGCGCCATCTCTGCACTCATCCTTTCGCCGTAAAGCAGGGCCGCAGGCCGCCCTTCGGAAATGTCCGGATCGGCGGCATTGGCCGCATCAATGGCAGCGAGTGTATCGGTCAGGCGGGTCATTTCAGCCTCATCTGTGGTGGGACTGCAAGGTTGCACCCCGCAAGCAAGGGGTCAAGCCATCTGCCCGGAAATCCGGAGTTATTGCCCGCCCCGCAACCTTTCACGGTAAAGTACATATAACCCCGAGCCGACGATCATGAAAATCCCGATCCAGCCCACCGTATCTGGCCAGTCGCGCCAAAAGATCCAGCCGTAAACCACGCTCCAGATCAAGGCGGAATATTCGAAGGGGGCCACGACATTGGCCTCGGTTATCCGGTAGGCCTGAGTCAGAAGGGTAAGGCCCAAGGCGGCAATTATGCCGCATGTCATCATCAACATAAGGTCGACCTGGCTTGGCGCCACCCAGCCGCGCATGAAGAATTCGAGGCTTTTATGCGGGGCATGGCCGAAACTGCCGGACCCGAAGACAAGCGCCAACAGAAGGGCCACCCCCAAAAATACGGCGTTGCCGTAAAAGGCCAGTGCGGCGGCGGAATGCACGGTGCCAAGGCTGCGGGCGCTGATCATCGAAAGGCCATAGCAAAGCCCCGAAAACACCGCCAAAAGCCGCGCCCAATCAAAAAGCTCTGTCCCCGGGCGCAGCATTATCAGCACCCCGCAAAAACCGGCAATGACCGCAAACCAGCGGTGGGGGCCGACCTGCTCTTTCAAGACCAACACCGACAAGAGGGTGATAAAAAGCGGTGCGGAAAAGTAAAGCGCGGCGGTCGTGGCCATCGGCAGGGCGGCGAGGGCCAGATAATAGCAGGTATAGGCGCCAAACATGATGAAGCCGCGCAAGATCATCTGCCGCCAGCCCGGAGTGATCAGGGTGCCCAGACCGCCGTTGAAATGGACCAGAGCCAACAAGAAGGGAATGGCGGTGAGGCTGCGGATGATCATCGCTTCATAAAGCGGGTAGCTGCCGCTAAGTTGCTTGATGATCAGGTCCTGGACCGAGAAAATCGCAATGCCCGCGACAAGGCAACCGATACCCCGGGCGCTGTCGCGACGCAGCGGTGGGAGGGGGAGTTGGGTCATCTGTCACCTTCAACGGTTTCGAATGAGGCTAGGCCGATGGCCAAGGCCTTTCTGAAACGTTCGCGACATGGGAAGCGGCGCAAACGGGCATCGGATGTGCCCGGCGGCAGGTCCGGTTTGTTCGGCGCGCGCGCCACGAGGGGGGGCGCGGGTTGTGTCAGGTTCCCGCCGTTTGGGGCGAGGAGGTTTCCGGGCCGGTGGCTTCAAGCAACCATTCAACAAAGGCCGCAACCTCGGGCCGTTTGGCGTTTTCCTTGGTGACCACAAGTTCATAGCCGATATCCGTGGTCAGCCGTTCAGGGCAAGGTGCCACCAAGAGGCCCGCATCAAAGGGTTCGCGCAAGATCGGCCAGCTTGCCAACAAAACGCCCTGGCCCGCAATTGCGGCTTGAACGGCCTGGCCATATTCGTTGAAGTAAAGGCCCCGGTTTGAAGGCAGATGCCCGGCCCCGACGCGGCTGAGCCAACTTTCCCAGGTGAACCAGCACCGGGTTTCTTGCATCCAGCCAAATTGGGCGGTGTTCCAATGGATCAGGGGCACCTGTGCCAGATCATCAAGGCTGCGCAACGCAGGTGGGCCTTTTGCCAATGACGGGCTGCAGGCCGGAAAGACCTGATCGTCGAACAAGCGGTGGACAACCAGATCACCGCGACTTTTCACCCCGTAGCGAATGCCCAGATCGATATGCCCCAATTCAAGGTCGACGATGGATTGATTGGAATCGACCAAGACCGTGACATCGGGATATCTGGCGCGAAACCCCTCAAGCCTTGGCACCAGCCATGCGGTGGCAAAGGACGATTCGACCGAAACGAACAGCCGGGTTTCACCATCACGGCCGCGCAGTTTGCTGACCGACGCCTCTATCAGCCCCATCGCTTGCGCCAGATCATCGCGGCCCCGCAAGCCGCGCGCCGTCAGTTCCAAGCCGCGCCCTTTGCGCCGCAGCAAGGGCGCGCCGACCGATGTTTCAAGCTTGCTGACAAGTTGTTTCACGGCGGCGGGGGTAACCCGAAGCTCTTCCGCGGCTTTTTGATAGCTTAGCTGTCGTGAGACCGCTTCAAAGGCGCGCAGGGCGTTCAGGGAGGGAAGCCATTCGGACATAAGCCTTTAGTTATTCTAAGTGATGAATTCAGATCAAGTGAATCCCGCTTGCCAAGGACTTATGCCAAATTGGCAGAAAGGCAGAAAATTATCAGGCCACGGCGCAAAAAAACCTTAGCAAAACTAATCTTCAATCGGGATTGGCCGCACCGATTGGACAAGGAGGAAACGATGCGTTCAAGCGACGGAAAGACCAGAGATCTTGTGACCAGCATGGAAGGTGCGGGCTGGGATTATGCTTTGGCGCGCCACCCTTACCACGCAATCGAGCGGCCAAAGGGGCCGCATTACTGTGTCTATAACCGCAGGCAAATGGCGTGCTGTTTCGACGATCATTCAACCGAGGATGGCTATTGGTTGCTGCGCCAGAAAGCGGCGGTTTTGCACACCGGGGAATATCCGCTGCAGTTTGAAGGCCCGGATGCCGAAAAGCTGCTTGATCGGCTTTTCACCAAGGACATGACCAAAGTGAAGGTCGGGCGCTGCGCTTACGGGCTGGCGTGTTATGAGGATGGCGGTTTGCTTGTGGATGGCATCCTGCTGCGGCTTGCGGCGGACAAGTTCTGGTATGCGCAGGCGGATGGGGATTTTTACAGCTGGGCGCGCGCACATGGGGCGGGCATGGATGTCACCATATCAGATCCGGATGTCTTCGTGTCGCAGGTGCAAGGGCCCAAGGCGCTTGAAATATTGCAAGCGGCCAGTGATGACGGGCTGCCCGAACCCTTTGGCTATTTCGCGGTGGCGCGGGTGTCTTTTGGAGGGCAAGAGGTGGTTGTTACCCGCACCGGTTACACCAATGAGCTGGGATGGGAATTTTACACCGAGCCGCATCACGATGCCGCAGCCCTTTGGCAACATCTGAGTGCGGCGGGCAAGCCGTTCGGGATGGAGATCTTCGGCCTTGATGCGATGAATATCCGCAGAATTGAGGCGGGCATCCTGAATGCCGGATCGGATTTCAACACCACAACCACGCCTTATGACGTGCATCTTGGCCGCTTCGTTGATGAGGACAAGGGCGATTTCATCGGCAAAGCCGCGCTGGCAAAGGCCGCGCGCGCACCAAGGCTGCACGGGATCATCTGCCCGACCGGCGCGCCGCTTATTGCCGCCAATGTCGATGTCGGCGGCAAGCAGGCCGGTCATGTGACCGCCGGGGCGCTGTCGCCCTATCTGGGGTTGGGGATCGGATATGCATTGATGAATGACGCAAAGCACGGCGTTGGCACCGCGATCATGGTCGGATGCAAGGATGGCACCATGCAGGCTGCAAAACTGGTGGAGTTGCCGTTTTACGACAAGCAGGCCGAGATACCGCTCGGCAAGCGGGTGGACGTGCCGGAAAGGCCGTAGCGCATAAAAAAAACGCCGGGCGAAAACCCGGCGTTTCTTAT
>JBATTI010000220.1:0-2504 GCA_049670445.1 Albidovulum sp.
CACCGCCGTCACCCCGTAAGCCGCCAGCACCGTGAACGCATATTTGCCCAGCTCCACGCTCATGCCGCCCGCTCCCGCGCCTGCAAGGCACTCAGACGCCGCCGCAGCACCTCCATCCGGGTGCGCAGCAAGACCAATGCCACAAACAGCAGCACAAAGCCGATGATCGCCGTCCATAAAGGATAGGCATAGACATTATGGACATGCTCTTCGGCATCCATCGACAGGCTTGATCCCTGATGCAGGCCCTGATTCCAGAACAACACCGCATAGCGGCTCAAAAACGCAAAGACCGATCCGACAAGGCACAGGACCGAGGTCAGGTCAGCGGCGGAATCCGGTGCCTCGATCGCCGCCCAAAGGGCGATGTAGCCAAGGTAGAACAAGAACAGGATCAGGAATGACGTCAGGCGCGGATCCCATGCCCACCATGTGCCCCACATCGGCTGGCCCCAAAACGCGCCGGTAAAAAGCGCGATCAGCGTAAAGACCATCCCCACCGGGGCCGCCGCCTTGGCCGCAAGTGCCGAGACATGGTGGCGACGGATCAGCCAGATCAGTGAGGCGACCAGCATCATGAACCACGCCGACACCGCCATCATCGCGGCGGGCACATGGATGAAGATGATCTTGACGGTCGATCCTTGCTTGTAATCATCGGGCGTGAAGAAAAACCCCCAGATCAGCGCGCCGATCACCAGAACTGCCGCCAGCACCGATACCACCGGCAGCACGCGGGCTGACGCCTGCATGAAGCGTTTCGGATTGGCATATTCCCAGATCGACATTGGCCCCCGCCCCTCAATTCGCATCCGTCATAGCATAAAAATCTTACCGCAGATTGACGCGGATTGCCGCAGCCGTGGCGTAGGGCAGGCACGCGCCCGCCGCAAGGGTGATCGCGGCCAAAAGTGCCAAGGGCGTGGCCACCCCCTGCCCTTCACTGCCGCGCCGCACCACCTCGGCGCCAAAGATCAGGGTCGGCACGTAAAGCGGCAAAACCAGAAGCGACAGCAGCAGCCCGCCGCGCTTCACCCCCACCGTCAGCCCCGCCCCAAAGGCCCCGATCACCGACAAGGCCGGGGTGCCAAGCGCCAAAGACAATACCAGCCAGCCGTATCCCGCAGGCGGCAGGTGCAAAAGCACCCCCAAAACCGGGGCCACAAGCACCAAAGGCAGACCCGTCGTCAGCCAATGCGCCAGCGCCTTGATCGCGGCCACCGCCTCCAGTGGCAGCGGCGAGGTGGCCAGCGCATCCAGCGTGCCATCCTCAAAATCCAAAGCAAAGATCCGGTCCAGCGACAAAAGCGTGGCCAACAGCGCGCCCACCCATAAGACACCGGGCGCAATCGCGGCCAGTCGTGCCGCATCCGGCCCGACGCCCAAGGGGATAAGCACCACCAGAATCAGGAAAAACGCCATGCCAAGGCCAAAGCCCCCCCCGGCCCGAACCGCAAGCCGCAGATCGCGCTGCAAAAGTGCCATCATGGCCACAGCCCCTTATCGCAGCCCGCGCATCCGGTGCCGCCACAGGGGCATTCACAGGGGCATTCACCGGGGCATTCACCGGGGCAATCACCGCAAAGGAGAGCAAAGACGCGCCTCATCCGAACACCTCGTCAAAGCCCGCATCAGCCAGGCTCGGGCCAAGCGGGCTGGCGCGAAACGGGGTCAGATCCAGAACCGCAGCCTCGGGCAGGCCAAGGTCGATATGGCTGGCCAAAAGCGCCATGCCACCGCCCGCCAGATGGCCGCGCAGCACAGTTGCAAACAGCCCGACCGAGGCTGCATCAAGCGATACCGTCGGCTCATCCAGCAGCCAAAGCCTGCGCCGGGTCAGGATCAACCGCGCCAGACCCAGACGGCGCTTTTGCCCGGCAGAAAGGCTTTGCGCAGGCCGCCCCGCCAATGCGCCCAGATCCAATGCCGAAAGCGCCGGCCCGACAGTGTCATGGCCGTAGACCCGCGCCCAGAAATCAAGGTTCTCGGCCACGCTCAACACCGATTTGATCGCATCTTGATGGCCCGCATAGGCCATCTCATCCGCTGTCAGGCTGATTGTCCCGGCCAGCGGCGCTTGCAGCCCCGCAATGGTGCGCAACAGCGTCGTCTTGCCCACCCCATTGGGCCCGCGCAAGATCAGCGCCTCTCCCGCGCCAAGCGCAAAGCCAATGCCCTCCAGCACGGCCACACCGCCGCGCGCGGCGGCCAGATCGGAAACGACAAGCTTCATGGCCAAGGGGGTTAGCGCATTTGCGCAAGCAGCGGCAAGCGGCTTTGTCAGACCGGTATCAGGGCCGCAGCCACCCGGCGCGCTTCTGACAGGCAAATGTTGTAGCTGCGCGCCGCGGTCGCGCTGTCCATCGGTTCAAGCCCGATGCCCAAACCATCAAGTGTTGTGCGCAGCTTTGGGTCAGGATGCGTGATCTTCTGGCCCATGCCCAAGAACAGGATATCGATCTGACCGGCCAGCGCTTCAAGGGCGGCCCAATCCGCCAACCCGC
>JBATTI010000221.1:0-3903 GCA_049670445.1 Albidovulum sp.
CCGGCAAACGCGCGCTGATCGTGCGCAACGGCTGGTTTTCGTTTCGCTGGACACAGATATTCGAGATGGGCGGTTTTGCCGGTGAAACCCATGTTGCTATGGCGCGGCAGGCCGGGAATGACGCACAATCGCCCTTCGCGCCTGCGCCGATTGACGAGGTGGTGGCGGCCATTCGCGACAATCGCCCCGATGTGGTCTTTGCCCCGCATGTCGAGACCGCAAGCGGGATGATCTTGCCCGACGACTACCTCAAGGCGCTGGCTGGCGCTGCGCATGAGGTGGGGGCCTTGTTCGTTCTCGATTGCATCGCTTCGGGTTGTGCCTGGGTCGATATGAAGGCGGTTGGGGTGGATGTCCTGATCTCGGCCCCGCAAAAGGGTTGGTCTGCCTCGCCTTCGGCCGGTCTGGTGATGATGTCGGCTGAGGCCGAAAAGCGGCTGGAGGCCAGCACCTCCAACAGCTTTGCGCTGGATCTGAAGAAATGGCGGGCGATGATGGCGGCTTATGAAGGCGGCGGACATGCCTATCATGCCACGATGCCGACGGATGCTTTGCGCGCCTTCCGCGACACGATGGTTGAGACCAAGGATTACGGGTTTGAGCGTCTGCGCGCAGCGCAATGGGCGCTGGGCAATGGTGTGCGGGCGGCCTTGGCCGGACGTGGGGTTCTGTCGGTCGCGGCCGAAGGTTTTGGCGCGCCGGGTGTGGTGGTGAGTTTCACCAAGGATCCCGATATTCAAAACGGCAAGAAATTTGCAGCCCATGGTGTGCAGATCGCCGCGGGCGTGCCCTTGCAGGTGGGTGAGGGCGACGGCTACCGCAGCTTCCGCATCGGCCTGTTCGGTCTTGATAAGCTTTACGATGTTGAAGGTACAATCGCGCGGGTGGAAAAGGCGCTGGACGCGGCCCTGGCCTGAGCTTTCGGGCGACATCTGGTAGGGTGGGCGGTGCCCATCTTACCAATTATAGCGTTTCGCGTTAAACCTGAATCACCTAACGCTGTCTGAAATCAAAGATTTGGGCGCGTTAGCTGATGAGTGATGTTTCAAGTTAAACGCGAAACGCTTTAACGCATCCCCAAGCCGGTTTTCATCAATACTTTGCGCAATGGGGCCAGCGCGTAAAGGGCGCTTAAAGCACCGGCGCGCAGGTCGCGCAAAGCCGGGGCCCCAAGCATTGCGCTGCGGTTCAAAAGATCAATGCCGGTCACACGCGCCTTGACCTCGGGCCAGCGGCGCTGATGGTAGGTTGTGAGCATCGCGCGATCCCCCAATTGGTCCGGTCGGGCCTGAGCCAGGTCAAGCAGACAGGCCAGATCGGCCAGTGACATATTCAGCCCCTGCGCGCCGATGGGCGGCACCACATGCGCGGCCTCGGCCAGAAGGGCGGTGCGTTCGCCTTCGAATCTTTCGGCGAGCTGGCTGATGATCGGCCAGACAGAGCGGCCGGTGACAAGCGAAAGCGGCCCCAAAACGCCAGCCGAACGCGCCAGAATTTCCGCTTCAAATGCGGGTACGGGCAAGGCCGCGAGGCGGGCAATTTCCGCGCCCTTATCCATCCAGACCACCGCCGAGGACGGCTGGCCATCGCGGTCAGGCAGCGGGACCAGCGTGAAGGGGCCGCCGGTGCGGTGCACCTCGGTCGAGATGTTGTCATGGGGCGGGGCGTGGGTCACGGCGAAGGCCAGCGCCTTTTGGCCGTAACGGCTGGTGTGCACCTTGATGCCCAAAGCTTCGCGTACCGGGCTTGCGCGGCCATCGGCGGCGATCAGCAGGCGGGCTGTGATGCGGGTGCCATCGGTGAGCGAAACGCAGGCCTCGGCATTGCGGGTCAGGACCGAAGCGGTGGCGAGGCCGGGGCGGAAGCTGACATTGGGAAGATCGGCAAGGCGGGCGATCAGTTCGCGGCGCAAAAGCCAGTTGGGAAAGTTCCAACCAAAGGGTTGGTCCGAAATCTCGGCCGCGGTGAAGTCTTTGACGATGCGCGGCTTGGGTGTCGTGCCGCCGGCATCGACGATGCGCATGATCTGCAAGGCTGCGGCATGGGGGGCAAGCCGGGCCCAAAGGCCTGCATCTTCCAACACCTTGCGGGCGGGCTGAAGAAAGGCGGTGGAGCGCAGATCGGCGCCAAGGGCCCCGGCCTCGGTCACCGGAGGGGCGGGGTCGATGCAGATGGTGTGAAACCCTTGCGCGCCGAAGGCCGCCGCCGTCATCAGCCCGGCAACACCGCCGCCAGAGATTAAAACATCCGTTTTTTCAGGGACTTGCATCTTGTTTGTCATCCTGCGACTGAGGCCAGAAACGCCGCAAGGTCATTGGTGTGGTGATGGATGAAGGACGCAGGTTCGGGGGTTGGGGCGACATGCACGGTGCGCATGCCCATCGCATGCGGGGCGGCAAGATTGCGGCTGTCATCTTCGAACATCGCGGCGCGCTTGGGGTGGATGCCGTCTTGGGCAAAGATCGCCTCGAACGCCGCGCGGTCGGGTTTGGGGCGAAAGCCTGCATCCTCGACGCCGTAAACCGCATCAAAGGCGCCGGTCAGCCCGCGGGCGGCAATCACCCGGCGGGCGTAGGGGGCCGAGCCGTTGGTATAGACAATCCGGCGGCCGGGAAGGGCGCGGATTGCGGCATTCAGGGCGGGATCGGGGGTAAGATGCTGGAGCGAGATGTCATGCACCTCGACCAGATAGGGGGCGGGATCGACCCCGTGTTCTTGCATAAGGCCGGCCAGCGTGGTGCCATAAGAGCGCCAGTAATGGTCGCGCAGGTGATCGGCCTCGGGTTGGGCCACACCCAGGGAGCGCATGACAAAATCAGTCATCTTGACCTCTATCTGGTCAAACAGCCGCGCGGACGGGGGGTATAGGGTGTTGTCGAGGTCAAAGACCCAGTCGCGAATATGGGAGAAGTGTTCTTTGGGCATGGCGGCAATCTAAAGCGCAATCCGAAAAGTGGGAACCGGTTTTCGGGTCAAATTGCGCGAAAAGGAAAAAGCCGCGCAATCCGAAAAGTGGGAACCGGTTTTCGGGTCAAGTTGCGCGAAAGGGGGCGTGGTTTCACCGAAGTTCGCCAAGGGTTGCGGCAGAGTGGCGCGATGCGGGGCCTTGGTGCTTGCCTTCGCGGGGCAAGGCCCCGTAGGGTCGCGGGTTAGATAGACGATGCCGGGCCGGGGAGGGCTTGATGCAAAAAGACGCCTATACATTGATCCTGGAGGCCATCGACGGCGGGGTTTACCGCCCCGGTGACCGGTTGGTGGAATCAGAACTTGCCGAGCGTTTTGGCGTATCGCGCACCCCGGTCCGCGAGGCGTTGCAGCGGCTTGAGACGCAGTCGATGCTGGCGCGTGACGGGCGTTCGCTTATCGTGGCCTCGCTGGACCATAACCAGTTGGCCGAGCTTTACGTGGTGCGCGCGGAACTTGAAGGTCTGGCAGCCCGGCTGGCGGCCAAACATGCCAGCCCCGAAGAGATCAAAGTTCTGCGCGACATGATTGATGAGGACCGCGCCCATCTGGACAATCCGACCGCCATGTCACGCGCCAACCGGCGGTTTCACAAGCTCATTCATCTGGCATCGCATAACCGCTATCTTGTGCAGCAGCTTGATCTTGTGCACCGGTCAATGGCGTTGTTGGCGACAACCTCGCTTGCCGCCGAAGGCCGCAGCGTGACGGCATTGGCCGAGCATGATGCGATCGTCAGCGCGATTGAGGCGGGCGACGGTGCGGCGGCGCAGACTGCCTTGCGCGCGCATATCTCAAAAGCCTTCGAAACACGGCTGAAACTCGATTCCGCCGGGCGCGAGGAAGGCCGGGTTTAGGTGGTGCCCGCTTTCGGGCGCTTGGTGCAGGTTCGCTATGATGAGTTCGGGTGCGGGCTGTGACCAGCGCAGCGGTTTGAAG
>JBATTI010000222.1:0-1789 GCA_049670445.1 Albidovulum sp.
AGGGTTGAATCATGCATCGCCGCCATACAGCCCGCGATTGCATTCAAAAGCAGCGGCGATCCCTTGGGCCCGCCGTCCGAGAAGATGTTCTTGCCATCCTTATCAAGCACCGAGAAATGCGTGTGCAGACCGTTGCCCGAATATTCGGGGTAGGGTTTGGCCATGAAGCTTGCCGCAAAGCCGTGGCGGCGGGCAAGGCCCTTGACCAGCATCTTGAAGAACCATGCGTCATCGGCGGCGCGCAAAGCGTCGTCGCAATGCATCAGGTTGATTTCGAACTGGCCAAGACCGGATTCCGAAATGGCGGTATCGGCAGGAATGTCCATCTCTTCACAGGCGTCATAAAGATCGGTGAAGAAGGTATCGAAGGCATCCAATGCGCGGATCGACAGGATCTCGGCCGCCTTGCGGCGCTTGCCGGAGCGGGGCGAGGTCGGGACCTGCAGGTTCTTGCCGGAATCGTCGATCAAGAAAAACTCAAGCTCCACCGCGCAGACCGGGGTCAGACCGCGCGCCTTGTAGCGGTTGACGACGGCGGCAAGGGCGTGGCGCGGATCGCCGCCGTAAGGCTTGCCGTTATCGCGGTACATCCAGATCGGCAAAAGGGCTGTCGGCGCTTCCAGCCACGGCATCGGCATGAAGCCGCGTTCGGTCGGTTTCAAGACGCCGTCCACGTCGCCGCTTTCAAAGACCAGCGGGCTGTCTTCGATATCTTCGCCCCAGATGTCGAGGTTCAGCGACGACATCGGAAATCTTGTGCCTTCGGTCGCCACTTTATCGGCGAAGCGGGCCGGAATGCGCTTGCCGCGCGCTTGCCCGTTCAGATCGGCCGCTGCCACACGGATGGTGCGGACCTGCGGATGTTTTCTAAGCCAGTCTTTCATCGTCTTACGCAGCCAGCAGGCGCTGTTCCGTATCCCCACCGCAAAGGCCCGAAGGCAGCATCTGGGTGAGGTCGGACCATGCCCTTGGCCCTTTCTCCCAATTAGATCGTTTCTCTTCAGGCTGCCGTTTGGCCGCCGTCTTGCCACGCAAATCTGGCTCCGAGCGAGGGCTCGGGGAATTTGATCAAATAATGGATACTACCGGATAAGCCGCCGAAGCAAGGAAATTCTGCAGTTTTGATGAACTGTGGTTTTTCAGGCAGGTGTTTGCGCCTGAAGGCCGGGGGTGGGCACGGCCAGATAGTTTGCGGCCGCAATCGCGCATAAGCCGCGCAGGCCAAGGGTCGCGGCATCCGGCGCACTTAGCGCTGCAATCGCATGGCCGACCGCCACGGCGATTGCGGCGGCGTTGTTGCAGGGGGCGGTGATCAGCGGCAGGCCCGGCGTCGGATCGGTGCGCCCGGCGCTGCGCAACCTTGCGGCCACATCCGGCTGATGGGTCTTGATCAGCCGCCAGGTGACCGCGTCGATGGCGGCAATATCGGCGCGGCCTTCCGCCACCGCGCGCGCACTTTCGCGGTGGGCCCCGGTGACCATCACAGATTCAAACCGGCGTCCGACAAGGGCGGCATGGTTTTGCGGCGCGGCCCAACCCGACTGGCTGTCGGTGCCATTCGCCGCCAGCCGCTTGTCAAGAAAGTCGGCCCAGTCGCCAGATGCATCTTTGGCCACGACAAGTTCGGAATAATAATGCCCCGCAGGTGCGCCCGGCAGGCCGTAATCGGGCGTGGCAATCAGGCTGACCTTACCGTGCAGGCGGCTGCGGTAGGGCAGGCCGCAGGTCTGGCCAAGAAGCAGGTCGGGGCTTTGCCAGTCGGCCCAAAGATCATCGCCGCGGCTTAAAC
>JBATTI010000223.1:0-2246 GCA_049670445.1 Albidovulum sp.
GAAAAACGCATGCCCTTTTCGCCTGCAGTCAGCAACAGCGACCCCATCGAGGCCGCCTGCCCGATCACCAAGGTCGATACTTTGGGTCGGATGTACTGCATCGTATCGTAGATCGACAATCCGCTGGTGACCACGCCACCGGGCGAATTGATATACATGGCGATTTCCTTCGACGGATTTTCCGCCTCAAGAAACAGAAGCTGCGCGCAGATCAGCGTCGACATTCCGTCATGCACCGGGCCGGACAGGAATATGATACGCTCCTTCAAGAGCCGCGAGAAAATGTCATATGCGCGTTCGCCGCGCGACGTCTGTTCGACCACCATCGGAACGAGGGTGTTCATATAGGTATCAATCGGATCTCTCATTGTGCCTGCCTGTAGCTGTTCCCGGGGTCAGTCTATGCGCGGATCGTTACTCGAGTCTTAGTTGCGCGCGCCGGGGGCCGCAAGAGCCACAGAAAGATTGTACACGCAGCCCGGGAAATATCGCCCTATGCCTGCCATTCCCACGCGATCGTGAACTGCCCCAACAAATGCCCCAAGGCGGCCTCATCTATGGGACCGTTACGTTGCAAACGTGCGGTAAGCCCGCGTTTTTTATCGTCAAAAACTTCGGCCACGGATGCAGAAATGCCCGCATCGGCCAAAGCCGCATCATAGATGCGCGCAATCGCGCGCTTGCGCAGATCGGGTTTGAAAATCTTGCCAACGGCTGTTTTTGGCAACTCATCCAGAATTTCGATATGTTTGGGAATGGCGGCGCGTTCATGAATATGCTCGCTTGCGAACGCCATCAACGCCTCTGGTGTCACCACAGAGTCGCGGGTCAATTCGACATAAACACAAGGCAATTCACCTGCAAAGCTGTCGGGCTGGCCAATCGCCCCCGCAAAGGCCACGGCGGGGTGGCGCACCATTGTTTCTTCGATTTCGGCAGGGTCAATATTATGACCGCCGCGAATGATCAGGTCTTTGGCCCGCCCGGTGATCCACAAATACCCCTCCGCATCAAGGCGGCCCAGATCACCGGTGCGCAAATAGCGGTTTCCGGCAAAAAGCCCCTTGTTCTTGTCGGCCTCGGTATAGGTAGAACCTGCAAATACCCCGGGGTTTGACACGCAAATCTCGCCCACTTCGTCAATGCCGCATTCCTTGGTCACCATTCCATGCGCATTCGCATGCAGGATCTGCACATCGCTGTAAGGCAAAGGAATACCGACCGAGCCGATTCGCTTCTCGCCGCCAGGCGGGTTAAGCGACACAAGGCAGGTCGCTTCGGTCAGCCCGTAACCTTCCAGTATCTGCACCCCGGTTGCCGCCTCAAACCGCTTGAACAATTCAACCGGCAAGGCCGCCGATCCCGAAATGGCTGATTTGAGCGACGAGACATCGGCATCAACCGGGCGCTGCATAAGCGCCGCAATCGCCGTGGGCACGGTGATAAGGAAACTGACCTGCCAGCGTTCAATCAGCTTCCAGAAATTGTCAAACACCCCTTCGCCGCGATACCCCGCAGGCGTCGGCAACACCATATGCGCCCCACTCGCGATGCAGGACATGAAAACCGGATAGGCCGCAAGCACGTGAAACAGCGGCAAGGGACAGATCAGCACATCCTTTTCATCGAACAGGAACGTGGCCCCTTGCCAGCCATTATAGATCATGCCCGAATATTGGTGCTGGGCGACCTTTGGCATGCCGGTGGTGCCGCCGGTGTGAAAATAGGCGGCAACGCGGTCGGTCTTGCTGTCTTCAAAGGTCAGCCGGTCGGCAGGCATCTTGGCGCATTCGGCGTTGAAGCCTTTGACAACGGCCTTGTGGGCCACGGGGTTCTTGGGGCGGATCAGCGGCACGATCCAGCTTTTGGGCGGGGTCAGATAGCGGTTAAGATCCACCTCCAGCACCACTTCCACATTCGGTGCATGGCGCACGGCTTCGGCGGCCTTTTGGGCCACATCGGTTTTGGGAAAGCTTTTAAGGGTGACCAGAACCTTGGCATTGGTTTCACGCAAGATCGCGCTCAACTGCTCTGGTTCCAGCAGCGGGTTGATCGGGTTGACAATGCCCGCAACCATGCCGCCCAAAAGCGTCACCGCCGTCTCAAGGCAATTGGGCAGCATGAACGCCACCACATCGCCTTCGCCCACACCAAGGCTGCGAAACAGATTGGCGGCCTGGGTGACGCGGCGATGAAGCGCGTCCCAGCTTAGCGTCTCGGCGTGGTCCTTCGGCCCCGACAATATC
>JBATTI010000224.1:0-4983 GCA_049670445.1 Albidovulum sp.
GCAGGCTGGGCATGAGGCCCGGTCTGCCTCTCAACTAAAGCCCCCGCGAGAGGCAAGACAATGAGTAGTCAGAATATTCGCATCCGGCTGAAGGCCTTCGATTACCGCGTGCTGGACGCCAGCACCCTGGAAATCGTCAATACGGCCAAGCGCACGGGTGCAACGGTACGTGGGCCGATCCCGCTGCCGAACAAGATCGAGAAATTCACGGTTCTGCGTGGCCCGCATATCGACAAGAAGTCGCGCGACCAGTGGGAAATCCGTACGCACAAGCGTCTTCTTGATATCGTCGATCCGACCCCGCAGACAGTGGACGCGCTTATGAAGCTCGACCTGGCTGCCGGCGTTGATGTCGAAATCAAAGTCTGAGGAGGGCAAGATCATGTTGCGCTCTGGCGTTATTGCAAAAAAGCTGGGCATGACCCGGCTGTTCATGGAAGACGGCAAGCAGGTTCCTGTGACCGTTCTTCAACTCGACAACCTGCAGGTTGTGGCGCAGCGTACCGCTGACAAGGATGGCTATACTGCTGTTCAGCTTGGTGCGGGTACGGCCAAGGCCAAGCGGACCACGGCGGCGATGCGTGGCCATTTCGCCAAGGCGAATGTGGCCCCCAAGCGCAAGATTGCGGAGTTTCGGGTCAGCCCGGAAAACCTGATCGAGGTTGGCGAGGAAATCATCGCGGACCATTACTATGCCGGTCAGTTTGTCGATGTTGCGGGCACCTCGCTGGGCAAGGGTTTTGCCGGTGCGATGAAGCGTCACAACTTCGGCGGCTTGCGCGCCTCGCATGGTGTGTCGGTTTCGCACCGTTCGCATGGTTCGACTGGTCAGTGTCAGGATCCGGGCAAGGTGTTCAAGGGCAAGAAGATGGCCGGTCACCTTGGTGCCGTCCGTGTAACCACCCAGAACATTCAGGTGATCCGCACCGACAGCGAACGTGGTCTGATCATGGTCAAGGGCTCGGTTCCGGGTTCCAAGGGCGGATGGGTCACAATCAAGGATGCCGTCAAGAAGGCGACGCCGGAAAACGCGATTTTCCCGGCAGCGCTAAGATCGGCAGCAGCGAAAGCCGCCAAAGCCGCGGACGCAGCAGCCGCTGCCGCAGCGGCCGAGGAAGAAGCCGCACGTCTGGCCGCCCAGGAGGCAGAGGCCGCCGCCCAGGCAGCCGCTCTTGCCGCCGCTGAAGCCGCAACGGATTCCGACACGGACGGGGCCGATGATGCCGCGCCGAATGCCGCGCCGGAAGGAGACGACAAATGAAACTTGATGTGATCAAGCTTGACGCGAAAAAGGCCGGATCGATCGATCTTGACGACGCGATCTTTGGTCTTGAGCCGCGCGCCGACATTTTGCACCGCGTCGTGCGCTGGCAACGTGCCGGCGCCCAGGCGGGGACGCATAAGGTCAAGGGCCGGTCCGAGGTCAGCTATTCGACCAAGAAGATCTATCGCCAAAAAGGCACCGGTGGCGCACGCCATGGTGACAAGGGCGCACCGATCTTCCGTCACGGCGGTACCTACAAGGGCCCGACCCCGCGCAGCCATGCGCATGACCTGACCAAGAAGTTTCGCGCCCTTGGCCTGAAACATGCTTTGTCGGCAAAAGCCGGTGCTGGTCAGCTTGTCATTCTTGACGGGCTGGACATGAAAGAAGCCAAGACAGCCATCCTTGCCAAAGCGGCCAAGGAATTGGGTTGGAAGCGGGTTTTGATCATTGACGGCGCTGACGTGAATGAAAACTTTGCCCGCGCGGCGCGCAACATCGAAGGTATCGATGTGCTGCCGTCAATCGGCGCAAATGTTTATGACATCCTCAAGCGTGACACGCTCGTGCTCACCAAAGCGGCTGTCGAAGCTTTGGAGGCCCGTTTGAAATGAGCGTGAAACCCGAACATTACGATGTGATCGTAAAGCCGGTCGTCACTGAAAAAGCCACCATGGCTTCTGAACATGGGGCGGTGGTGTTCCGCGTGGCGATGACGGCAAGCAAGCCGCAGATCAAGGAAGCCGTCGAGGCGGTCTTTGGTGTGAAGGTCAAGGCTGTCAACACCACGATCACCAAGGGCAAGGCCAAGCGTTTCCGCGGCCGCCCCGGCGTGCGCAGCGATGTGAAAAAAGCCTATGTGACCCTTGAAGAAGGGAACACTATCGACGTCTCTTCGGGGCTTTGATAGAAGGCAGCGAATCTGGCGGCTCCGTTCAACGGGGCCGCTGATCTTTTGAAGAGCGGGGACCTTAGGGGCCCTATAACAAAACGAACCTTTTGGTTCAAAGCAACGGAAGACAGAAAGCATGGCACTTAAGTCGTATAAGCCGACGACGCCGGGCCAGCGAGGGCTGGTTCTGATCGACCGTTCGGAGCTTTGGAAAGGTCGCCCCGTCAAAGCCCTTACGCAGGGTTTGACGAAGACGGGTGGCCGGAACAATACCGGGCGTGTAACGTGTTGGCACAAGGGCGGTGGGGCAAAGCGCCTTTACCGTATCGTTGATTTCAAACGTCGCAAGTTTGATGTGGCGGCTGTTGTTGAGCGGATCGAATACGATCCGAACCGCACCGCCTTCATCGCGCTGGTCCGCTATGCGGATGGCGAAGTGACCTATATCCTGGCACCGCAGCGTCTGGCCGTTGGCGACAGCATCATCGCTGGCGCCAAGACCGACGTGAAGCCGGGCAATGCCATGCCGTTTTCGGGCATGCCAATCGGCACGATCGTCCATAATGTTGAGCTGAAGGCAGGCAAGGGCGGCCAGTTGGCACGCGCGGCCGGCACCTATGCCCAATTCGTGGGTCGTGACGGTGGTTACGCGCAGATCCGCCTGTCCTCGGGTGAATTGCGTATGGTTCGCCAGGAATGCATGGCCACGGTTGGCGCGGTTTCAAACCCCGACAATTCCAACCAGAACTTCGGTAAGGCCGGCCGTATGCGCCACAAAGGCATCCGTCCGACAGTGCGCGGTGTTGCCATGAACCCGATTGATCACCCCCATGGTGGTGGTGAGGGTCGGACCTCGGGTGGTCGCCATCCGGTGACGCCGTGGGGCAAAGGCACCAAGGGTAACAAGACCCGCTCGAACAAGACGACCGATAAATATATCGTTCGTTCGCGCAACGCGAAGAAGGGGCGCTAATCTATGGCACGTTCTATCTGGAAAGGCCCCTTCGTTGATGCCTATCTGCTGAAAAAAGCGGAAAAGGTTCAAGGCTCGGGCAAAAACGAAGTGATCAAGATCTGGTCGCGTCGCTCAACCATCTTGCCGCAATTTGTTGGCCTGACTTTTGGCGTTTACAACGGCCACAAGCACATCCCGGTGAGTGTCACCGAAGAGATGATCGGTCAGAAGTTTGGTGAATATTCGCCGACACGGACCTATTACGGTCACGCCGCCGATAAAAAAGCAAAGAGGAAATAAGCCATGAGCAAGGAAAAAAATCCGCGCCGCGTGGCCGATAACGAAGCCATGGCCAAGGCCAAGATGCTTCGCACCTCGCCGCAAAAGCTGAACCTTGTCGCCGGTCTGATCCGTGGCAAGAAGGTTGAAAAGGCGCTTGCCGATCTGACCTTCTCGAAAAAGCGGATCTCAATCGACGTGCGCAAATGCCTGCAATCGGCGATTGCGAACGCTGAAAACAACCACGGTCTTGACGTGGACAGCCTGGTGGTTGCCGAAGCCTATGTCGGCAAGAACATCACGCTCAAGCGCGGCCGTCCGCGTGCGCGTGGCCGCTTTGGCAAGATCATGAAGCCGTTCAGTGAGCTGACCATCAAGCTTCGTCAAGTTGAGGAGTCTGCATAATGGGTCAGAAGGTAAATCCGATCGGCATGCGCCTTCAGGTCAACCGTACCTGGGACAGCCGCTGGTTCGCTGAATCGAAGGATTATGGAAACCTGCTTCTTGAAGACCTCAAGATGCGCGAATTCATCCATAAATACGCCAAACAGGCCGGTGTCTCGAAGGTCATCATCGAGCGTCCGCACAAAAAGTGCCGGGTCACGGTTCACACCGCGCGTCCGGGTGTCATCATCGGCAAAAAAGGCGCCGATATCGAAACTCTGCGTTCGAAACTGGCGAATTTCACCGCTTCGGAACTGCATCTCAACATCGTTGAGGTTCGCAAGCCCGAACTGGACGCCATGTTGGTTGCGGAATCGATCGCGCAGCAGCTTGAGCGTCGGGTGTCGTTCCGTCGCGCCATGAAGCGTGCGGTGCAAAACGCCATGCGCATCGGGTCTTTGGGTATTCGGGTTAACGTCGCAGGCCGCCTTGGTGGCGCTGAGATCGCCCGGACCGAATGGTACCGTGAAGGCCGCGTGCCGCTGCACACTTTGCGCGCCGATATCG
Source organism: Albidovulum sp. (assembly GCA_049670445.1). Classification (GTDB taxonomy): domain Bacteria; phylum Pseudomonadota; class Alphaproteobacteria; order Rhodobacterales; family Rhodobacteraceae; genus TMP-24. The sequence continues at coordinate 4,342 of JBATTI010000224.1, forward strand.
ACTATGCTCTGGCCGAAGCCATGACCCCTTATGGGATCATCGGCATCAAGGTCTGGATCTTCAAAGGCGAGATCATGGAGCATGACCCTCAGGCCCACGACCGTAAGGCCGCTGAGGCCCAGGAAGGTCCGAGCCCGCGCGGCCCGCGCCGCGATGCCCGGTAAGGAGTAGATAGATGCTGCAACCTAAACGGACAAAGTTCCGCAAACAGTTCAAAGGCAAGATCAGTGGCGAGGCCAAAGGCGGCTCCGACCTGAACTTCGGCGGCTACGCTCTCAAAGCCACCGAGCCAGAGCGTGTGACAGCGCGTCAGATCGAAGCGGCCCGCCGCGCGATCACCCGCCACATGAAGCGTCAGGGCCGGGTCTGGATCCGGATTTTCCCGGATGTTCCGGTCTCATCGAAGCCCACCGAAGTGCGGATGGGTAAAGGTAAGGGCTCGGTCGATTACTGGGCGGCCAAGGTAAAGCCCGGTCGTATCATGTTCGAGATCGACGGTGTGAACGACGTCATCGCCCGCGAGGCCCTGCGCCTTGGCGCGATGAAGTTGCCGATCAAGACCCGCGTCGTGGTTCGCGAAGACTGTTAAGAGCAGTCAGATCGCCTGACTTGTGAAATAGGGCCCCTGCCGGAAACGGCGGG
>JBATTI010000225.1:0-12206 GCA_049670445.1 Albidovulum sp.
TGGCAGCGCTTAGATATGCGCCATGACCCAGGAACTTGAATTCGCCCTCGACACCTTTGGTGATGTGACCTTCGGCCCGGACGGCGCGCTTTTGCCTCAGGCCGAGGTGATCCGCAATGTGATGGCAGAGGCCGTTTTGGCCGACGAGGTTGGCCTTGATTACATCGGCCTTGGCGAACATCACCGCGATGATTTCGCCATTTCCGCCCCCGAGGTGCTGCTGGGCGCCATCGCCGCCAGAACCAGCCGCATCCGAATGGGCACCGCCGTCACGGTGCTTTCCTCGGATGACCCGATCCGGGTGTTTCAGCGGTTCTCAACCCTCAGCGCCTTGTCGAACGGCCGGGCCGAGGTGATTTTGGGGCGCGGGTCATTCACCGAAAGCTTTCCGCTGTTCGGGTTGGATCTTGCCGATTACGGGCTGCTGTTCAGTGAAAAGCTTGACCTTTTCACCAAGCTTTTGCGCGAAAACGAAATCTCCTGGTCGGGCAAGACCCGCGCGCCCCTGAAGCGCCAGCGGGTTTACCCGCCGCTTGACGGGACAAGGCTTAAAACCTGGATCGGGGTCGGCGGCACGCCGGAATCGGTGATGCGCGCGGTGCATTACGATCTGCCGATGATGCTGGCAATCATCGGCGGCGCGCCGTCGCGCTTTCGGCCATTCGTCGATCTTTACCGCAGCTCTTACGCGCAGATCGGCTCCAAACCGCAACCCATCGGCGTTCATTCCCCCGGCTATATCGCGACAAGCGACGCGCAAGCGCGCGCGGAGCTTTGGCCGCATTATCAGGCGCTGCATGACCGGATCGGCCGCGAAAGGGGCTGGCCGCCAACCAGCCGCGACAGTTTTGAACGCGAGGCCGATCACGGCTCGCTTTATGTGGGCGCGCCCGAAACCGTGGCCCGCAAGATCACCGCAACCGTCAAAGCCCTTGGGCTGGACCGGTTTGAGATGAAATATTCGATGGGCCCCTTGCCGCATGACAAGCTCATGCGCTCAATCGAACTTTACGGAAGCAAGGTCGCCCCATTGGTGCGCGATATGCTGGGCTGACCCGCAAAAGCGCCAAGGGGGGTCAGACCCCCCAGCCCGCGCTTTGCATTTCGCGCAAACGGCTTGCGGTGCGTTCAAACTCAAACGATCCGGCACCTTCGATGTAAAGCCGTTCGGGTTCATCCGCAGCCGACGCAATCAGCCGTACCCTTGCCTCGTAAAGCGCGTCGATCAGGGTGACGAAACGCTTGGCCTCATTATAGTTTTCAGACGACAGATGCGGGATGTCCTCCAAGATCAGCACCCGGACCGCCTCGGCGATGGCCAGATAATCCGCCGGGCCAAGCGGCTTGCCGCACAGATCCCAAAAGCTGGCGCGCGCCACCCCCGAGCGGTGATCGGGCAGTTCCACCAACCGGCCTTTGACCATCAGTTGCAACGGCCCGTCGCCACCGCCACCGCTAAGCTCTTGCCAGATCCGGCTGATTTCAACTTTGGCCCTATGGCCTGCGGGGGTGAAATAAACCTGCGCCCCGGCCAAACGGTGCTGTCGGTAATCGGTTTCACTTTCCAACGCGCGCACAACCATTCTGGTTTTCAAAAGATCGATGAACGGCAGGAACAAGGGGCGGTTCAGCCCGTCTTTGTAAAGATCATCCGGCACCCGGTTGGAGGTGGCCACCACCGTCACCCCGCGATCAAACAGCATCTCGAACAAGCGCCCGACAATCATCGCATCGGCGATATCGGTGATCTGCATCTCATCAAAACACAAAAGCCTGATCTTGCTTGCAACCTCCTCGGCCACCGGGCGGATGGCATCATCGACGCCGGTTTTGCGGGCTTCGTGCAGGGCGGCCTGAATTTCTTGCATGAAGGCATGAAAATGCACCCGGCGCTTTTCGCCAATTTCGGTATGGGCGTGAAAAAGATCCATCAACATGGATTTTCCGCGCCCGACACCGCCCCAAAGGTAGACGCCCGGCACAGGCGCCGGCGGCTTGCCGAAAAGCCCGCCAAGCAGCCCCTTCTTGCGGCCATTGCCCGCCTCCAGTGCCGCGCGGACCCTTTGCAGTTCAGGCAAGGCGGCGCGCTGGCCCGGATCGGCGCGCAAAGCACCGGTCTCGGCCATCCGATCATAGATCTCGGTCAGGGTCTGGGCGGGCAAATCATTCATCAATTCGGGATAACGCGGCATTGCCGGGCTGTCACCCCGGACTGGCCAATAACCGAACTGAATTGTTGTCATCACAATTCTCAAATTGACGCCATCCGGGCGGGCCGTCACTGTTGCCCATCGGATAGGAGCCCCCATGCAAACCCGCGCCGCGCTTTTCACCCCGGTTCTGATCGCTGGCTGCGTCATCATCATGATCGGCTTTTCAATCCGGGCAAGTTTCGGGGTTTTCCAGATCCCCATCGCCGCAGAATTCGGCTGGCTGCGGTCGGATTTTTCGCTGGCGATTGCCATTCAAAACCTTGCCTGGGGCTTTGGCCAGCCGATTTTCGGGGCTCTGGCCGAAAAATTCGGTGACCGGCGGGCGATTATCGCGGGCGCCCTTTGTTATGCAGCCGGGCTGGTGCTGTCGTCTTTCGCCGTAACCCCAGGGCAGCATCAGCTTTACGAGATTTTGGTGGGATTTGGCGTGGCGGGCACCGGATTTGGTGTCATTTTGGCGGTGGTGGGGCGGGCGTCGCACCCTGACAACCGGTCACTGGCCTTGGGGATCGCGACAGCGGCGGGGTCTGCGGGGCAGGTCTTTGGCGCACCGATGGCCGAGGTCTTGCTGAACTACTACGACTGGCAAACGGTGTTCTTGATCTTTGCCGCCCTGATCCTTTCGGCGCTGTTCGTCTTGCCGATGATGCGCGCGCCGATAACCGCCGGCCGTGCCGAGCTTGAAGAAAGCCTTGGCACCGTCTTGCGGCGCGCCATGCGCGACCCGTCCTTCACCCTGATCTTTCTGGGCTTCTTTTCTTGCGGCTATCAGCTTGCCTTTATCACCGCGCATTTTCCCGCCTTGGTGACCGAGATGTGCGGCGCCATCAACCCCGGCGGCCCGCTGGCGGCTTTGGGCATCACCTCCACCTCGCGGCTTGGCGCGATAGCAATATCGCTGATCGGGCTGGCCAATATTGTGGGCACGATTACCGCAGGCTGGCTGGGGCGGTATTATTCCAAGAAATACCTGCTGGCCGCGATCTATTGCGGGCGCACGATCATTGCCGCCTTGTTCATCATGATGCCGGTCACGCCTATGTCGGTGATTGTCTTTTCCGTCGCCATGGGGGCTTTGTGGCTGGCCACAGTACCGCTGACCTCGGGCCTTGTCGCGCATATATATGGGCTGAAATACATGGGCACGCTTTACGGGATCGTGTTCTTTTCCCATCAGATGGGGTCATTTCTGGGCGTCTGGCTGGGCGGGCGGATGTATGATGCCTATGGCAGCTACACCGCCGTTTGGTGGATCGGCGTTGGCATCGGGGCGTTTTCGGCGATTGTGCATCTGCCGATCCGCGAACGCGAAATGCGCGCCGTGCCCGCCGGGGTTTAACCCTGTGCGGCGGCCAGAATGTAGCGCGCTGTCATCAGGTCAAGATGGGCGCCACCGCCGTTCTTGCACAAAGTGATTTCCTCGGGGCTTTGGCGGGCGAAACTGCCGCTTGGCAGATCGTAGAAATCGCCCTGAACATCGGCCTCGGTGATCGCGCCTTCGGCCAGCGGCACCATCAATTCGCCGATATGATGCAGCGTTGTGGCGCGGGCATCGACAAAGACCCGCGCCCGGCGAAAACAATCGCTGTCGGCTTCGCGCATATCGGCGCGATACGCACCGATCAGGTCAAGATGGGTTCCGGGTTGCAGCCATTTGCCCTGGATCAGCGGCGCGGTGGCCATGGTTGTGGTCGCAATCACATCGGCGCGGCGCACGGCCTGTTCCAGATCCGCGGCAGGTGTCGCACCCGTGGCCTCGGCAAAGGCGCGGGCCGCATCGGGGTTGCGCGCCCAGATGTGAAACCGCGCCTTGGGGAAGGCGGCGCCGTAAGCCTCAACCATGGAGCGGGCCACGGCACCGGCACCGATGATCAGGAAATCTGTGGCATCCGGGCGCGCCAGACGCCGCGCGGCCAGCAACGAATCCCCGGCGGTTTTCCATTTGGTCACGGTGGCAAAATCAACCAATGCCTCCAGCGTACCGTCAACATCCGCGAAAAGGTTGACCGCGCCGTGGATGGACGGCCGCCCAAGGCTTTGATTGCCCGGAAAGATGGTGGCCGCCTTCACGGCCAGCCCCATGCCGTCAATCCACGCCGACCGGGTCAGCAACGTATCGCCGCCACGGCGCAAGAACGTATCGCCCACCTCGGCGCGCGGGCGCGAATGGCCGGCGGCCAGCGCATCAGTAAGGGCGATCCAGTCAAGACGGGCTTCGACCTCTGGCCCAACGATACGGATGCTCATAGCCCTGCCTGCTTTGCTGTCAGCAGACCTTCGGACACCAGTCGCCGCGCCCAGCCTTCGGGCCCGTCAAAATGGTGGGTCTGCCAGCCGCGCGCCTTGGCCACGGCAATATTTTCGGCGCGATCATCGGTGAACAACAGGTCTTGCGGCGCAATCGCGCAATCCTCTTCGACCATCTGATAAATCGCGGCATCGGGCTTGATCACCCCCATATGCCCCGAAACATAGGCCCGGTCGAATTCATCCAGAAAGTCATATTGGGTTTTGGCAAATTCAAAGGAATGAACGCCGAAATTGGTCAGTGAAAAGACCGGCACGCCGTTGGCGCGCAACTGACGCAGCAACCCGACCGAAGGGGCGATGACCGGCGAGGCCATATCAATCCAGCGGTCGCACCACAGCCGGATCTTGTCGGACCATGCCGGGTGACCTTCGGCCCATTCATAGATGGTTTCGCGAAAAAGCGCGCCTTGATCGATCAGTTCATTCATGCCGATAAGATCAACCTCGGCGAACATGCGTTCGCGGTCGGCCCTTGGCATCACGCTGTCATAAAACCTTTCGGGGTTCCATTCGATCAGCACATTGCCAATGTCGAAAATCACAGCCTCGGGTCGTGTCATATCGGGTTCGCCTTTTCACCTTGGGCCGACTCTATCCTGCCTTTTCGGCCGACAAAAGCCCAAGGTCTTACCGCCGCACGGGGCGCCTTCGCATGCGGTCTTGGTGCGTCAGCACCGCTTCGCGCAAGAACACGTAAAGCCCGGCCCCGACGATAAGCGCAATCCCGATCCAAGACACCGCATCGGGCCATTCGGAAAACACTACCACCCCCCAAAACACCGCAAGCGGCATGGCGACATATTCAAACGGCGCGATCAATGCAGCCTCGGTCAGCCGGTAGGCTTGCGAGATGAAGACACCCGCAAAGGCATTGGCGACCCCCAAATACACCAGCACCGGCCAATCAAGCGCATTCGGCCAGACCCAGGCCCGCAGCAAGAAATCCGCCGAGGCATCACCCGTGCCGGCGAACCGCCCGTCACCAACCAAAATCCCCATGCCCCCAGAGACTGCGATGAACATCATCTGGATATAGAACGCCATGGTGATGGCATTTTCAGTGCCGCCGATCTTGCGCGTCAGGATATGCAGCGCCGCATAGGCGGCCGCCGCCAGCAGTGGCAGCAAGGCCACGAGCCGGAACGTCTCGGCTCCGGGGCGCAGCATCACCATCACCCCGATCAGCCCGACGATAACCGCAGCCCAGCGGCGCGCACCAACCTCTTCGCCCAAAAACACCACCGAAAACGCCGTGATCAGCAACGGGCTGATGAAAAAGATCGCTACGGCTTCGGCCAGCGGCATGGCGGCCAGCGCGGTGAAAAAGGACATATTGGCGACGACCACGCAAAGCCCGCGCACCGCATGCATGCCAAGCCTGCGGCTGCGCAATGTCCCAAAGCCGCCGTTGAATGGCAAAAGCAGGCCCACAATCACACCCAGCGCGATAAGTGAGCGGATAAGCACGATCTGATGCAAGGCGTAATCACTGCTCAGAAGCTTGATCGCGACATCATTGGTCGAAAACAAGAAAACAGCGCCCAGAACCGACAACAGACCAATCAGGCGGTTGCGGGAAACAAGATCTGTCTTAGCATCCGACAACAGCAATCGCCCTGTTGGACAAGGGGGGCCGGAATTAGCCCGCCTGCGCCGCCCGCATCATCCGGTCCAGCGCGTCCAAAAAGCGTGATCGGTCGGCCTTTGTAAACCCCTTGCCACCGCCTTGCCGAAACGGATCGGCGGCGCGCAGATCGGCCATAAGATCGCGGGTGGCCAGAACGTTGCCGATATTGGCCTCGGTCAGCGGCTCTCCGTTATGTTTGATCACCCGCGCGCCCGCGGCCACGCATCTTGCCGCAAGGGGGATATCGCCGGTAACAACCACATCACCGGGGCCCGCGCGTTCGGCGATCCACTTATCCGCCTCATCCGGGCCCTCGGTCACATAGACCGTCTCGACCAAAGGATGCGCGGGCGGGCGAATACCGCCATTGCACACCAGATAAACCTGTTGGCCCAGCCGTGCCGCGACCCGCAAAGCCTCGTCCTTGACGGGACAGGCATCGGCATCAATGTAAAGGCTCACGCGTAAAGTGCCTCGGCGTGGAAGGCCATGTGGTCGGCCATGAAGGTCGAGATGAAGAAATAGCTGTGGTCATAGCCGGGCTGCATGCGGAACTGGCCTTGCTGGCGGCGCTCGATCATGGCCTGGGCCAGGGCTTCGGGTTTCAAGAGGTCAAGGAATTGATCTTGCGAGCCTTGATCAATCAGCATTGGCCCGTCAAAACCCAGCCGCCGCATCAGCAATGTGGCGTCATGCGGGGCCCAAAGCCCCTCATCCGCGCCAAGATAAGCGGTAAGCTGCTTGCGCCCCCAATCTGATTCCGTTGGGTTGGCAATCGGTGCAAAGGCGGAAACCGAACGGTAACGCCCCGGCAGGCGCATCGCCAGCGTCAGCGCGCCATGGCCGCCCATCGAATGGCCCGAAATCGCCTGACGCGTCTCGTCCACCGCGAAATTCGCGGTGACGATGGCCGGCAGTTCTTCGGCAAGGTAATCCCACATCTGAAAATGCGGGGCCCATGGCGCCTCGGTGGCATTGACGTAAAATCCAGCCCCCTGGCCCAGATCATAGGCTTCGTCGTTTGCCACACCCTCGCCGCGTGGCGAGGTATCGGGGAAGACCAGCGCAAGCCCCATATCAGCCGCCCAAGCCTGCGCACCCGCCTTGACCATGGCGTTTTCATGGGTGCAGGTCAGGCCCGACAGATACCACAACACCGGCACCGCCCGTTCTGCCGCCTCTTTGGGCAAAAACAGACCAAAGGTCATATCGCAATCGCAAACGGCGGACGTATGGGTATAGACGCCTTGCACACCACCAAAGCATTTGTTTTCTGACAGGGTTTTCATCGGCTACCTCTTTATCTTGCGCGGCGCACCCTGCCCCAGTGCCCCCGCAGAGGCAAGCCGATCAACCCTTTCGGACGGTCAAAATCGCCTCCAGCGGCTTTTTCAACTTGGCCACGGCGGGCACCGTCGCGGTATCTGCCGGATGCCCGACCGCCAGAATCATCACCGGCTTTTCGCTATCGGGGCGGTCGCAAAGCGTGTTCAGGAACTTCATCGGATTGGGGGTATGGGTCAGGGTCGACAGGCCGGCATTGTGCAAGGCCGCAATCAGGAAGCCCGTGGCAATCCCTACACTTTCAGGCACATAGTAATTCTTGTAGCGCTCCCCGTCATGCGTCACCCCGTAACGCTGGGCAAAGATCACGATCAGCCAGGGCGCGATATCAAGATGCGGTTTGGACGCGCCGGTGCCGATGGGTTCCAGCGCCTTGAGCCATTCATCACCGCCGCCGCCTTCGTAAAAAGCGGCTTCTTCGGCCTCGGCCGCCGCGCGTATTCTGGCCTTCATCGCCGGGTCAGAGATGGCGACGAAATGCCAGGGCTGGTGATTGGCCCCCGAAGGGGCTGTGCCTGCAGTGGCCACACAAGCGGCGATGACCGGTTCCGGCACCGGATCGGGGCGGAAGTCGCGCACCGAATGGCGTTTGCGCATATGGGCCAGAAAACGCTCTGCGGCCTCGAGCGAGGCCTTATCGCTAAGGTCCACCCGGTCCGGCAGGGGCAGGGGTTCGTAGGCTATCTTGTCGCGGCTATACATGGGGGGGCCTTTCGGTGTTGCGGGGGCGATCTTATCCGCCGCCGATCAATACGCCAGCGGCAAAAACCAGCGCACCGCCCAGAACCACCTGAAAGGTCGCGCGCAAGAACGGGGTTTCCATATAGCGGTTCTGGATCCAGGCGATTGCCCAAAGTTCAACAAAGACGACGATCATCGCAATCGTGGTTGCTACCCAAAAATCGGGGATCAGATAGGGCAAGGCGTGGCCAAGCCCGCCCAGCGTCGTCATCACACCGCTGGCCACGCCGCGTTTGTAGGGCGACCCGCGCCCCGACAGCACGCCATCATCATGCGCAGCTTCGGTAAAGCCCATGGAAATGCCCGCCCCAACCGAGGCGGCAAGCCCGACCAGAAATGTCGTCCAGGTGTCTTGCGTCGCAAAGGCCGTCGCAAAAATCGGCGCAAGCGTGGATACCGAGCCATCCATCAGACCGGCCAGTCCCGGCTGCACCCAGGTCAATATGAACTGGCGGTGGGCGGCGCGGTCTTCTTCGTTTCTTTCGTCGTCGCCAAGATGCTTGTCAGATAACTCGCCCGCCTTTACCTCGTGCCGGGCTTCGGCCGCGGCCAGGTCGCCCAAAAGTTTGCGGGTTGCGGCATCTTGCGTATGGGCCGCAGCGCGTTGATAGAATGCTGCGGCATCATGCTCCATCGCTTCGGCCTCTGCGCGCATCCGTTCAAGCGACAGGTTTTCGACCAGCCACACCGGACGGCGGGCGTAAAAGCCCGCAACATGTTCGCGCCGGATCAGCGGGATCACCTCTCCAAACCGGGCGCGGTGGCGTTCAATCAACCAATGGCGATGGCGGTCTTCCTCGGTGGCCATCGCCGAGAACACTTCGGCCGAAGCCGGGTAATCCGCCCGCAACCGTTCGGCATAGGACCTGTAGATGCGCGCATCATCCTCTTCCGATGAAATCGCCAATGCCAGTATTTCTTGCTCTGTCAGGTCAGCAAAGCGGCGACGGGAAGCAAAGCCGGGGATCATGACATTCTCCAGTCTGGAATGATTCCAAGTTAGGGCGGTTCGGCCCCGGCTGCAAGCGTCACAAGGCCGCGCGCGTCAGGCAACATCGCGGGCAAGCAACTGCCCGCCCGGCCCGGTCTTTACCTCAAACCGGCTGATCTTGCGGACCAGATCCGACAGCTTGGCACTGCCATAGGTGCGGGTATCAAAGTCGGGGCTGGCCTGGGTAATGTATTGGCCGATCTGGCCCAGCGAATACCACTCCCCCTCAGGATCAATCGCGCGCATCGCGGCAATGACCAGCGGAATGGCCTTGGCCGGTGCCTCTTTGGCGTTGCGCGGCTGCGGTTCGGGGGTGGCCGCGCGTGCGGGCATGTCTGGCTGGTCGCCCTTCGCGTCATCCAGGCCAAGGTTTTCCACATAGATGAAGCGTTTGCACGCCATGCGAAATGCCTCGGGGGTTTTCTTTTCGCCGATGCCGTAGACGTCAAGCCCCTGTTCGCGAATCCGCGCCGCAAGCCGGGTGAAATCACTGTCGGACGACACCAGAACAAAACCGTCAAACAGGCCCGAATGCAGGAAATCCATTGCCGCAATCACCAGACCGATATCGCTGGCATTCTTGCCCCTTGTGTTGGAAAACTGCTGATCGGCGACCAGCCCAAGCGCGGCCACCTTGCGCGCCCAACCGGCCAGCCGCGGGGCCGACCAATCGCCATAGATACGCCGGACGCTGGCCTCGCCCAAGGCTGCAATCTCTTCAAATATTGCCTCGGCGTAGCCTGCGGGCACGTTATCGGCATCAATCAGGACAGCAAGTCTGGGGGCGCGGGGTTCGGGCATGAATTCTCCTTAATGGCCAATCGGGCCTGCGCGATTAGTGACCTATTTGCAGCCCCGGCGAAAGGGTGCTTGCCCGCCCCGGCCAAAATCGCCGCCTTTCCGGCCCCGGAACACCCCCGGGAGGAGGCGAAAAATAATGGTCGCCAGACCGGCGAAAATATGGTGATCATTTCCTGCCTGCGCCCTTGCATCCGCCGCCAAGAGACTGCCCATGAGCGAGACAGACGAAAGACCGGTCAGCCGCGACTGGAACTATCACCCCGACTTGCCGCTGCAAGATCCCTCGATCTTTCGCTGGCCGCCCGATCCGGGGTTCTTGATGCGCTGGTTCGCCCGCAACTGGCTGACGCTCAGCGAACGGGTGATTATGGTGTTGATCGCCATTGCATTATGGGCCTTCGCCTATCCACCGCTTTCGGTCGCGACAAGCTTTGCCTTCGGATGGATCGCGCAGGTCTGGGCGATCAATATGGCGATAATGATCGCGGCTGCGGGTGGGCTGCACTGGTATTTCTACATGCGGCGCGGTCAGGGCAAAAAGCTCAAATTCGATCACCGCGATCAAGCCAAAGGCAACAGGCTTTGGGATTTCTCAAATCAGGTTCATGACAATATGTTCTGGTCACTGACCAGCGGTGTTGCCCAGCTTAGCGGGTTTCAGGTGCTGACCATGTGGCTGATGGCCAATGGCTATGCGCCCACAATCACTTTCGCCCAAAACCCTGTCTGGTTTGTTCTGGCGCTGATCTTGCTGCCGATCTGGTCGGCCTTCCATTTCTATTGGGTGCACCGGCTTTTGCATGTGCCCTTTCTTTACCGCCTCGTGCATTCCCTGCACCACCGCAACGTCAGTATCGGGCCATGGTCAGGCTTTGCCATGCATCCGGTCGAACATTTCTTGTATCTTTCAAGCCTGGCAATTCATTGGATCGTCGCCTCTCACCCGATCCATCTGATCTTTCACGTCATCTATCAGGGGCCGGGTGCGGCAATGACCCATACCGGCTATGAGGATCTGTTGGTGCGCGACAAGCGGCGGCTGGCACTTGGCACCTTTTACCACCAGCTTCACCACCGCTATTACGAATGCAATTACGGCAATCAGGAAATGCCGTGGGATCGCTGGTTCGGCACCTTTCACGATGGAAGCGACAGCGCCACCCAAGAAACCCGCGCCCGCAAAAAGCGCATGTACGGGCAATAGGCCGGGCCGCTATGTCGTTTGGCGGCCATCAAGGATCAGATCTGCGGCTTTTTCACCGATCATGATCGCGGGGGCATTGGTGTTGCCCGACACAATCTCGGGCATGATCGCGCAATCTGCCACCCGCAGCCGCCCGATGCCATGCACCTTCAGCGCCGCATCCACCACGCATTCGGGGCCGCTGCCCATCTTGCAGGTGCCGGTGGGGTGATAGATCGACACGCTGTTGTTGCGCGCCCAATCCAGATGGCCGTCGTAATCATCCATGCCAAGCGTCGCATCGGGCCGGAACTCTGACGCGATCTTTGACGAAAGCGGCGCGTGGCGCGCGATCTGGCGCGCGATTTTCACACCGGCCACAAGCGTGCGGCAATCGGTTTCGGTGGACAGGTAATTCGGGATGATCTTGGGGTAGCTTTGCGGATCTGGCCCGGCAAGCCGGATTTCGCCGCGGCTTTCGGGGCGCAGCTGGCAAACCGACATGGTGAAGGCGGAAAACGGATGCACACCGGCGCCGGGGCTGTCGGCTGACCAAGGCTGCACGTGAAACTGAACATCGGGGGTTTCCACCTCGGGCCGGGTCTTGAAAAAACCGGTGGCAAGGCTTGCCGCCATCGTCATCGGGCCAGACCGGAACAAGGCATATTTCAGCGCGATCCGCATCTTGTTTGGCAAGCTGCGCACTTCATCATTCAAGGTCGCCTCGTTACATTTATAGACAAGACGGGCCTGCAGATGGTCTTGCAGGTTGCGGCCCACGCCGGGCAGGTGGTGCAACGGCGTGACACCGTTTTCCTTCAGATGGGCGCCGTCACCGATGCCCGAATGCATCAAGATCTGCGGCGAACCGATCGCACCTGCGCATAAGATCACCTCGCGCCGCGCGGCCAGCGTCACCTGCCTGCCGCGGGCATCACCATAGGTAACGCCGGTGGCCATATTGCCCGCCAGATCAATCCGCCGAACCTGCGCGCG
>JBATTI010000226.1:0-4651 GCA_049670445.1 Albidovulum sp.
TTCTTGAACCACGCCGCGGCATATGCCGCAGCTGTGATCAGCCCGAAGCCCAGCGCATTGACCCAGACCATCGAGATATTGCTGCGCCCGACCACATCGAAAAGCGCCGCCAGCAAAACGGCTGCGAACATAGAAAACACAAAGACCGCCAAAGATTGCTGCCCGACAGTGACAATCACTGCGCGAAGCTGTCGCCAAAATTGCGCCAAGGCCGCATTCGCCGGTTCAGCCATCAGCCGCGCGCCTTTGGGGCCGACCAGGCAGACCGCAAGATAGGCCAGCGCCAGAAAGTGCAGATATCGAAAGATGCCAAAATTGGTTTTTTCAAACAAGAAGTCGTAGTTTTTCCGCCATTCCTGAATTTCCGGCACCATATTGATCACCCTGAAATAGGCGAAGGGCACCGAGACCAGAACCACAAGAATTGCCAGAACCACCAACCGCCGGTCGACGGGGGGTGCCTTGATCCAGCCACTGGAAAAGGCGAATCCGGTGAAAAACACCAGCTGCCAGCCAAGCGGGTTGAAAAACCACTTGCGGTCAGACAGCGGTTCAGCCGGGAAGTTCGCATCCGCGATATTTGCCAAAAGCCAAACGCCAATAACGAATGCCGCCGCCGCCCAGAGGTTCAGCCGCGCCAGCGCGACCACAATCGGCATCATCGCCAACACCACGATATACATCGGCAAAATGTCGAAGAAATTCGGCACATAGGTCAGGGTCAAAAGCGCTGGCAGATGCTCTAACGGGTTATCGAAGAACAGATAGAGGTTCAGCTTGCCGACATGATCGACATCAAACCACCCCAAGTTGCGCATGAATGCCGTGGTCGCGGCTATTGCCACGAAAAGCCCGATATGGGCCCAGTAAACCTGCCACATCCGAAAGATCACGCGGGCAGTGCCAAGCAGCCAGCCCTTCTCGCGAAACGCGGTGCCGAAGGCGATGGCAGATGCCATGCCAGAGCAAAAGACAAACATTTCGGTGGCGTCGGAAAACCCAAAACGTGCCGGGATCCAGAGGGCAAGCCAATCCGACCGGATATGGGCGATAAGGATGATATACATCGCAATTCCGCGAAAAAAATCCAGCCGGATGTCACGGGTTCGCGCCATTGCCGAAACAGCGGCTTTCGCCGTGCTGGCGCCTGTGGTTCTGGGGTTACCTACCGCTATGGTCGTCATCATTCGCTCCTACTGCGCGGCGACCACATATCCGCCGTTCTGCGCGGCGGCAATTGATTCACGCCGCAGCGCAGCAAACCGATCTTCGTGACCGTTACGCAGCTTTGTGCGCTGCCGCAAGATGCTATCTGTCTGCGCAAGGCGGCCCGCGCGGATTCCCGCATCGATTGTCAGCCGTTCAAACACATCGCGCTGCGCATGGCTGCCACCGATGGCCTGCATTGCCGGGCGCGCCGCCGACAAGGCGGCAAAAGAGGCCGCAAAATCGCCCTCGGCAAAAGCCGCCAATCCGGTGGCGCAGCCAAGTCCCGGATGGGCGAGGATATGCTCAAACTCACCCGCCGGGGTGGATGCGGCACCCGACCCGATCCGTTCCAGAAGTTTGGCCAATGCTGCCTGCCGCTCGCCGCCGATCAGGGCAAGCATGTAATGCAGATCGGCGAAGGCCAAACAGCTGTCTTCAATCCGGCGCTCTGCCAGATCGGCAAGCTCTTCCCAGCGCGCGCCAACGGCCACGCCTTCCAGCGACAGCCGCATCAACAGCGAAGCGGCATTGGCGATATCGCGGTAATCGTCGGTTTTGTCGGCGCGAATGCGGGTATCGTAAAGGTCAATCACCTGATCGACGTCACCCCGGTCCAGATGCAGCAAAGCCTTGTGCCACCAGACGTGGTAGCGAAAATTATTGCAGTCAAGCCAGGTGCCAGAATGGCTTTCGATGACGGCAATGCCTTGATCCGGCTGGCCGGTCATATCATAGACATGCGCCACGGCATGCAGGCCCCAGGCATCATCGGTTGCATATTGCAGGCCTTCCAGCCCGGCCCGTTCGGCGCCCGCATAATCCCCGGTTTCTTCCAATGTGAAGGCATGACACCCAAGTGCAAACCCGCGAAACGCATGGTCTGCGCCATGCGCGCCCAGCACACGCTCTACCGAGCGGCGCATACCGGCGGCATCGCCCATAACGAAACGAACGGCCTGCGACAGCTTCATCGCCAGCGTATCGGCCGGGTTGGCGCGCAAGATCGCCTCGAAGGTGGCGATGGATTGGGACGGCTTGCCCGCCAGCCATTGTTCAAGCGACAAGATGATTGCCCGTTCGCGGGGATGATCCGCCCTGCCCTGTCTGGCCGCTGCCAGACATTCAACAGCCGTTGCAACCATTTCGCGGCGCCCAAGCAACATGCAAAACAGACCCTTCAGCGCCAGCGCCATGGCAAAGTCCGGGGCTTTGGTCAGCAGCGCCCCCAGATGGGTTGGGGTTGAGGCCCCATGCGCCAGGAACCCGCGCAGCATCGCGTTCCAATCGGCCAAAGCCGCGCCGTCTTGCAGGGAGGTTTCACCGTGGCAGTCGTCAATCATCATCGGCTTCCAGTGCTCGCTTATCGGGTTATATCCAGGTCAATGGCTTAAGACTTGCACATCAGGCAATTGAATTTCAGGTGGGGCACGGCTTTGTGACCGAAGGTGAACGGTTCTGCCGCGATCCCGGAGGTTTTGAAACAATTAAATGATGGCTCGGCGGGTTCCGGCCTAAAGGCCGTCCAGCACCTCATCTGTATCGGCGCCAATCCGCGGCGGGGGGCGCTGGTAACGCACCGGGGTGCGCGATAGTTTCAAAGGATTGCCCAGCAACTGCACAGAACCGCCGGTGGTCCCGGGGGTGTCCATGGTGATCACCCCGCCCCTTGCCTGCGACTGGTCTGAATTGAGGGCCTGCGACACGGTATGAATTGGCCCGACCGGAACCTTTACCGCTTCCAGTGCGGCCACAAGCCCTGCCACCGAATGCTGATCCAGCGCCGTTTGCAGCTGTTCAAGCAATGCAACACGGTTGCGGATGCGGCTTGGGTTGGTGGCGAAATCGGGGTTTGACGAAAGGGCCGGAAGCCCGATGACATCGCAAAACCGCGCGAATTGCGCATCATTGCCGACAGCGACAATGACATTGCCGTCAGAGACCGCAAACGCCTCATAGGGTACAATGTTTGGATGGCCGTTACCGCGGCGCTGCGGCTCGGCCCCCGAGGTAAGGAAATTCGTCCCTTCATTGGCAAGCCAGGCCATGGTCGTATCGACCAGACTGATATCAATGTGCTGGCCTTCGCCGGTGCGGTCGCGGTGGCGCAAGGCGGCAAGGATGCCAACGGCTGCATACATGCCGGTCATGATGTCAGCGATGCCGACCCCAACCTTCATCGGCATCCCGTCCGCCGCACCGGTCAGCGACATGATGCCGCCAAAGGCCTGCGCCATCAGATCATAGCCGGGCTTGTCGCGGTTGGGCCCGGTCTGCCCGTAGCCCGAGATCGAACAATAAACCAAACCCGGATGGGCCGCACAGAGGGTCTTGTGATCAAGGCCATATTTCGCCAGCCCGCCGGGCTTGAAATTTTCAACCACGATATCGGCGCGGGCGGCCAGTTTGCGCAACAGGGCCTGACCCTCGGCGCTGGCCATATCGACCGCGACCGATTGTTTGTTGCGGTTGGCGGCCATGAAATAGGCCGATAGTTCGCCCTCGGCACCCGGCACATAGGGCGGGCCCCATTTGCGGGTATCGTCGCCGCCATCGGGGTTTTCGATCTTGATGACAGTCGCCCCCAGATCGCCAAGCAACTGGGTTGCATATGGCCCGGCAAGAATGCGGGTCAGATCAAGTATGACCACCCCATCCAGGGCCATCGGCCCTTCAGATCCGGCCATCATAGGCTCCTTTATCAATCATCGCGGCGATAACGGTGAATGTAGGGGCCACCATCGCCTCATGCAATGCGGCGCGCAGGTCTTCGCGGGTCCGTACCGTCCGGCCTTCGCCGCCGAAGGCCCGGCCAATCGCCGCGATATCATGGTCACCGAAATCGACCCCGATATTGGGCATTTGCCGGTGGCGTTGCTTCAGCTCTATCAACGCAAGGCTGGCATCGACAAAGACCACAAAGATCGTGCGCAAGCCAAGTTCCTTCGCGGTGGCCAATTCGCCCGCGACCATCAAGAACCCCGCATCCCCCGAAAACGACACCGCCACGCGGTCGGGTTCGGCAAGCGAGGTTCCCATGGCCAAAGGCACAGCACAGCCCATGGTGCATAAGGCCGATGATTGCACCAAGGCGCGCGGCGCATGGCAGGTCCACATTTGCGAAAGCAAAATGCGGTGCGCGCCGCTGTCGGCAGAAGCGATGGCATCCTTGGGCAAGACGTCGCGGCATTCGGCGATAACAGCGCCCGGCCCCCAAACCTCATCACGCGGAAAGGCTTCCGCCAGCGCCGCCTTGATGCGCGCCACATCGCCGTCCGCCCAGACCGCGCGGGGTTCGACACCTTGCGCCAGTGCGGCCAGACTTGCGGCACAATCGGCCACGAAAGCCAAGGTTGCGTGATGCATGTAGTGGTGGTTGGGCTGCGCGGTTATGTCGATCACGGTGACACGTGCCGGATCCCAGACTGCGCGCCAGCCGGGGCGC
>JBATTI010000227.1:0-12926 GCA_049670445.1 Albidovulum sp.
GTGCAACTGCCCGTGCGGCTTGTCGAAACGGTGATTGCCGCGTCCATCGCTGTTGTGGCGCTGAACAATATGTTCCCGGCCTTTCACCACAAGAACCTGTGGATTGTCTTTGCCTTCGGGCTTTTCCACGGATTTGGCTTTGCCAATGTTCTGGCGCCTTTGGGGGTTAACCCTTCGGCCAAGGTCGTCGGGCTTGCGGCCTTCAATATCGGGGTAGAGATTGGCCAGATCGCCATCATCGCCGTGGTATTTCCAGTGTTGTTCATGCTGCGGCGTTGGTCGGCCTATCCGTTCTTGGCGCTGCGTCTGGCATCGGTCTTTGCAATCGTGATGTCGGTGATCTGGTTGATTGAGCGGAACTCTGGCTTTTTCTGGCGGTTACAGCAGCAATTGTTGGGGGCATAACTGCATGAACGGGGCTGCGTGCCTATTGGATGAATGCATTGATGTCTGGGTAAAAAACACGCCGGACGCCGAGGCGTTTCGTTTCAACGACCGCGCGCTGAGCTATGCAGAGCTTGACCGGCAGTCGGATCAAATGGCGCGCGGATTGTTTGCAATTGGCGTGCGGCGTGGCGACCGTGTGGGCATCTTGCAGCGCCGGTGCATCGAGATGCCGGTGGCGGTCTATGGGGTCTTGAAGGCAGGGGCTGCCTACGTGCCGCTGGATCCGGCCGCACCCGCAGTGCGACTTGCCCAAACCGCGGCGGATTGCGGGCTTGAGGTGATCATCTCGCATGACATTTTGCATGATCTGATGGCCGGGATTGCTGCAGCTGTGCCATCGCTACGCGTAGCCGCTGGCATATCGAAGCCAATTGGCGGCGGCGTTGATCATCTGTCGTTCGACTGGCTTTTGAACCTTGATCAGGGGCCTGCCGCGGATCAGGGCAGGCAGGCTGACGATCCTTGCTATATCATCTTCACCTCAGGCTCGACCGGTGTTCCGAAGGGGATGGTCCATACCCACGCCAGCGCGCTTGCCTATGCAAGGATGAGTGCCGAACTTTATGGCCTTGGGCCAAGCGACCGGATGGCGAACCAGTCGCCGCTGCATTTTGACATGTCGAAGTTCGAGTTTTTCGCGGGGCCGTCGCGCGGAGCCTGTACCATTTTGATCCCCGAAGCCTATGCGCGGTTGCCCGCCAGTTTCACCCAACTTTTGCAAGATGAGCGGATAACAACCCTTTATGTGGTACCATTCTTATTGATCCAGATCTTGCAATCGGGCGTGATTGATCAGCGTGATCTTGCGGCGCTGCGGTGGGTTATTCATGGGGGCGAGCCGATCTCGGCCGGCTGTGTCGCGGCGCTTCAACGCGCTTTGCCCAAGGCTCGGTTCAGCAATTCCTACGGCCCGGCGGAGGTTAATCAAGTTACCTATTACCACTATCCAGCCCAGCCCATTGCCGAAGATGCGCCGATCCCGATTGGCCATCCATGCGCCGGTACATCCCTGCGGATAGACAATCCTGAAAGTGGCAAAGGCGAGCTTCTGGTCGCCGCCCCGACGATGATGCGTGGCTATTGGCGGCAGCCGGATTTGGGGCCGGATCTGGACGCCCGCCATTTCGTTGATTTGCCGGATCAGGCCAACCAGCAGCGCCGCTATTACAAGACCGGTGACATTGTCTGGCAAGACGCAGCAGGGCTTTACTATTTCAGCGGTCGGGCCGACCGGCAGATAAAGGTGCGCGGCGTGCGGGTAGAGCTTGATGAAGTTGAACTTGCGCTGGAATCGCATCCTTTGGTCAGCGAGGCAGCAACGATACTTGCCGAAAACGGCTCTGTTCTTGCCTCTTTTGTGGTTTTGATACCCGGCGCATCCCTGATTGAGGCGGCACTGATCGACCACCTGTCAAAGCGGCTGCCACCCCATTCCCGGCCAAGCACTATAAGCGTGCTGCCCACATTTCCGCGCACGACCACCGACAAGATTGATCGCAAAGCATTGGGCAAGTTGCCAAGGACATGATGATGAACCAACAACTCACCAAGACCCAAGCAATTCTTGGCTATATTCAAACCGCCCTGTTGAACGGGCGCGCGATTGCACATGATGAAGAGCTGTTGTTATCGGGCCTGCTGGACTCGCTTGCCGTTGCATCCTTGGTGGCTGAGGCAGAGCGGGTCGGCAGCATCAAAATTCCGCCGCAAGACGTGACAATCACGAATTTTGCCACGGTCGATACTATAGTTGCCTATATCGAAAAGGCTGGCCCAAAATGACCAGCAGCCGCAAAATTCCGCTGACGCAAAGCCAGACATTGATCTGGGCCGGGCAGGCGCTGGCCGCAGACCGTCCGCTTTACAATATGGTCTGGCGGTTCGATTTTCACGGGGCGATCGACCCCGCGCGCTTTGCCCTAGCCTTTCAAGCGGTTGTTGCCGGGTCGGACGCGTTGGCGGCGCGCTTTGTCGGAAATGCGGGCCTGCCGGATCAGATCGTGCCCGATGATCTGCCGCCTTTCCCCGAGGTGCTTGATTTCAGCGATCATGACGATCCGCAAGCGGCGGTGGCTGCGTGGATAGACGAAGATGCCGCCCGCCCGATCGATCTTTCACAAGCCAGCTTTCGCACCCGGCTGATCCGGCTTGGGGATAGGCATTGGGTTCAGTATTTCAACCAGCACCATATTGCGACCGATGCGATATCGGGTGCTTTGGTGTTTCGCGCCGTGGCAACGCGGTACAAGAATCTGGCACGCAATGATGCCAAAACAGAGCCTAACACACCACAATTTACCGATTTCGCCCAGCGTGAGCGGGCGGCCCGTGCCGATGGCAGCCTGACCCAGCCGAAACGCCATTGGGAAGACACTGCCGCTGGAAAGGTCCGATCCTCTGCCCCCTATGGCCAGACCCGTGATGCATCTTTGCCTACGTCGCGCCGCATCAGCATTCCTTTCGGCAAAGATCGTTCCGACCGGCTGCGGCATCTGGCGACAGACCCGCGGTTTGTCAGCTTTAGCGCCGATTTATCGATCTTCGGGTTGTTGGCCACGGTTTATGCGGCCTATCTCGCCCGCGTGACCGGAGATGCAATTGTCCGCATTGGCGCGCCCTCACATAACCGGACCCAACCGCAAGACAAGGAAACCATCGGGCTGTTTATCGAGATGTACCCGATCACAGTGGTGGTGGAGCCCGATGATACCTTCACCACACTGTTCCAACGGGTTCTGGAAGCGCTGTTTGTCTATCTACGCAACGCCAAGCCCGGCGCAAGTTCGGTCGCGACGGCGGGGCTGTTTCATGCGGTTCTTAACTATATGCCGGTGGCCTACGGCGATTTTGCGGGGGTTCCAACCGATGTGGCCTGGCTGCATCCGGGTGCCCATGACGGCCAGCATGATATCCGCCTGCATGTCTATGACTTCAACGGATCGGGCCGGTTGACGGTTGAGATGGATTTTAACGCCGCGGTGTTTGACCCGGCCGAGGCGGACCAAGCGGCAGGCCATTTCTTGACGCTTTTCGACGCACTTTTGGCCGATGGTGATGCGCAGCCCGCCAAAACCGCCTTGCTTGGCGATGCCGCCCGCCCTTTGGCACTGGCGGATGGCCCCCAACAATCCGAACCTAGCGGCACAATCCTTGACGGGTTCCGCCGCAATGTTGCCAAGGCAAGCGATGCTGCGGCCCTGACATGCGGCGCAGTACAGCAAAGCTACGGCGATCTTGATCGCGCGTCCGACAGTTTTGCCGCGCGCCTGCAAGACGCGGGCGTGCAGCCGGGCGATGGCGTTGCGATCATTGCAAGGCGCACGCCCGCGCTTGTCGCTTGCATGATTGGCACGCTTAAGGCCGGAGCTTATTTCGTCCCTATTTCAGCGGATACGCCGGTTGAGCGGGTGGGGGCCATTCTTTCGCAGCTTCGTCCCGCTTGCGTTATTGTCGATGAAATGACGGCCCCGCATTTTGCCAATATGGCACCGGTTGTTTTGAATTTGGCCAACGACCTGCCCCATATGACGCCGGTGCATGTGCCGGTGATGCCGACCGATCTGGCCTATGTGATTTACACCTCAGGCTCGACCGGGATACCAAAGGGCGTTGCCATCGATCATGACGGGCTGAGCCGATATATCGAATGGGCCGCTGGCAGCTTTGGAGACAAGGGCGCCAAGGATTACCCGCTTTGCACGTCAATCGGCTTTGATCTGACAATCACCTCTCTTTTCGTCCCACTTTTCACGGGCGGCCAGATCCGTATCTATACGGAACCCAAGGCGGGTACCGATCTGTCGATCCTGAAGGTGTTTGCAGATGATACCGTCGATGTCGTCAAACTGACGCCGTCGCATCTGGCGCTTGTCTGCGCGCAGGCAAGCCGCACCCATCGTATCGGTACGCTGGTTCTCGGTGGCGAAAACCTTGGGACCGCTCTTTGCCGTCAGGCGCGCAAGCTGCTGTCAGATCGGCTTGTCATTGCGAATGAATATGGGCCAACCGAGGCCGTCGTCGGCTGTATGATCCACCGCTTTGATCCGGGTAGCGACACGGGCGCATCGGTGCCCATTGGGCGGCCGGCAAACGGCATGTCGATCTATGTGCTGGATGACGGCAACAATCCGGTGCCTGTGGGCGTGATCGGGCAGATCCATATCGGTGGGGCCGGTCTTGCCGTTGGATACCACGGCGACCCTGATCAGACGGCGCAACGGTTCGTGGCCGATCCGTTTGCTGCGGGGCAGAGGATGTACCGGACCGGCGATCTGGCACGGGTGAGCGCGTCGGGCGTTGTGCACTATCTTGGTCGGGCGGATCAGCAACTGAAACTATCCGGCATAAGGGTGGAAGCGGCAGAGATCGAAAACGCCCTGTGCAGAATTGACGGTATGCGCCACGCCCATGTCGAACTGGTCGCCCCCGATACCTCTGCCAGCACTGGCGCGCATTGCCTGCGCTGCGGGTTGTCAGACCGCTATCCCGATACCAAGATCGGCGATGATGGTATTTGCCACATCTGCCGCGATTTCGACAGCTACAAAGACCGCGCCGATGCCTATTTCCAGCCGCAAGACGTCTTGGTTGCCGAAATCAATCTGGCCAAAAGCCGCAAGCGTGGAAAATATGATGCGATCATGCTGCTTAGTGGCGGCAAGGACAGTGCCTATGCCATCTACCGGCTAGCCGATCTGACCAAGGATATTCTTGCGATCACGCTTGATAATGGCTTCATCTCGGCGGGGGCGAAGGAAAACATCCAGCGGATCTGCGCAGACATCGGCGTTGACCACCGCTTCGTCTCAACCCCCGCGATGAATGAGATTTTCCGCGATTCGCTTAAACGCTTCTCGAATGTCTGTCAGGGGTGTTTCAAGACCATCTATGCGATGGCGCTGAAGGTTGCGCGCGATGAGGGGATACCGGCGATTGTCACCGGCCTGTCGCGTGGGCAGTTTTTTGAAACTCGGCTGACACCGGATCTTTTCAAGACGCGCAGCCCAAGTGTGGCCGAAATCGAGACCTTGGTCATGGATGCTCGCAAATCCTATCACCGGATGGATGATGCGGTGTCAAAGCTTCTGCAGACCGATAGCTATATTGATGATCAGCTGTTGGAAGATGTGCGCTTCATCGACCTTTACCGCTACATCGACGTGCCTGTTTCTGAGATCTATGCCTTTTTGCGCGAACAGGCCCCGTGGATCCGGCCAGAGGATACCGGGCGCTCAACCAATTGCCTGATCAACGATCTGGGCATCTATTTCCATAAGGCCCGCGAAGGCCATCACAATTACGAACTGCCCTATAGCTGGGACGTCCGGCTTGGCCACAAGACCCGGCTGGAAGCGATGGCAGAGCTGGATGATGAGATTGATCCCACCCGCGCCCAAGACCTTTTGCAGCAGATCGGCTGGACGGGCGAGGTGGTGGCGCCCCGCAAGCCAGAGCTTGTGGCCTATATCGTGGCCGATCGCGACATTCCCCAAACCGAACTGCGCCGGGAGGCCGCCCGCCACCTGCCCCGAGAGGCGGTTCCCGCGCATTTCATCCGGCTTGATGCGCTGCCGCTGACCAGCAATGGCAAGGTTGATAAGGCGGCATTGCCAAAACCGGGTAAGATCGACAGCAGCCATTCGGCACCCCGTCTGGCCGCCGAAACCGAAACCGAACGCCATTTTGTAGCGCTTTACAAATCGGTGATCGGAGAGGGCGAGATCGGCGTGACCGACAATTTCTATGATATCGGCGGCGATTCCATCGCAGCGATTCAAATCGCGCTGAGTGCCGCAGAGGCGGGCTATGACATTGGGCCCACTGTGATTTTCGAACATCAGACAATTCGCGAACTGGCCCATCATATCGCAAATCTGCCGACCAGCTCCGCCCCTGCCACAGCACCCCCAAAAGAGCCACTGGTGGATCTGAGCGCAGGCGACATGGCAGCGCTCGGGCGCGCGCTTTCGCGGTCTGCCCGCAAGGGCGGCGCATGACGGCTGAGCTTCTGGACAGGGTTGAAGATGTTCTTACGCTGTCGCCGTCCCAGTCGGGGATGCTTTTTGACGTTGTGCGTGGCGATGCTGCACCAGGCAGCTATATTGGCGTCGTGTCGGTTTCGCTTGACGGCCCGCTTGATTTTGAGCGGCTGAAAGGCGCAATGAGTGCCGCGATCAGCTGCCGTGACGCATTGCGGGCAAGCTTTGTGTGGCACGGGGTTAGTGCGCCTCTGCAGCTTGTTCACCGCAACATTGACGTGCCTTGCGGCTTTCAAGATCTCAGCCATCTTGGCGAACAGAAGTTTGACCAGGCCGTCGCGGAATATTTGCTGGCCGAGCGTAGGGCTGGGTTTGATATCGGCAACCCGCCCTTGGTGCGCGCGACGGTGATGCGCGCCGCCGAAACCCGGCATGATCTGATTTTTACCATCCACCATCTGGTTTGTGACGGCTGGTCGGCCGGGATCATCATCGACAATATCTTAGCGCGCTATCACGCAGACGGGCCGGTGGCCGAGGGCCTTGCAGATGGCGAGGTGCAGTTTCGTGATTATTTGGTCTGGCGCAAGGCCAAGGACAGCTTGGCAGACGAAAACTTTTGGCGCGCCTATCTGCCCGCGCCCGAAGGTTGGGCCGATAGCCCAAGCGCCATCGCAACCACCGCTGAAGGCGATGCATCGGGTCTGCATCAGATCGAATCTGCCGAAATAGACCCTGATCTAGAACAATCCGCGCGCGATCTTGCGCGGACGCTGCGCATTACCTTGCCGACATTTCTCGCAGCAGTTTGGGCCATTCTTTTGCGCCGCTTTGGGGCTGGCGATACTGTGGTGTTCGGGGTGGCGAATGCGGGCCGCCCGGCGGCCATACCGGGGCTTGATCGTGCAGTTGGTGCATTCGTCAATACCTTGCCGATGCGCATTTCCGTCTACCCGCAACAGACCGCTGCCGATTTCTTGATCCAGACCGGCGCGAATGCAAACGCGCGCCGGGCGCATGAATACGCCGCGCTTGCAGATGTGAAGCACTGGGCCGGAATTGCGGGTGGGACCGAGCCTTACCAGACCGTCTTCGCCTATGAGGGGTTCCCCGATATTCGTGCGGCCAAGGGCCAATTGGCGATATCCAAGCTGCACAGCCTTGCCCCCAGCCGCGATGCACTGGCCATCAGCATTGTGCCGGGCGCGCCATCTCGCGTCGATCTTTACTTTGACCCAAGCCTTCATGGTGCCGATGTGGTGGCCCGTATGGCCAAGGATTATCTGGCGCTGATGGCGGCGATCATCGCGGATCCGCAGCAACGCATTGGCGCATTGGCCGCAGATTTTGGCCTCACACCGGGCCAGCCTGCCGCACCCGCAAACTGGCCGCAAGCGCCGGTTCATCAGCAGATCTGGGACTGGGCGGCAAAAGCCCCGGACGCCCCGGCGATCCGCTGCGGTGCGGACCGTTTGTCCTACGGGGAACTGGTAAGGATGGCCGATGAACTGGCAGCCAAGCTAGCCGCACAGGGCGTTGGGGCCGGGGATGTGGTGCCCATCCTTTTGCCGCGCGGTGTTGCTTCGGTTGCCGCGATGCTGGCGGTGATGCGGACGGGTGCTGCCTATCTGCCGATTGACCTTAGCTATCCGGCGGATCGGCTGCGATCCATGTTTGAGGATTGCAAACCAAAGGCGCTGGTCTTGTCCAAAGACGATGCATCAGGCGCCCCCGAAACCACAGCAGCGCTGGTTTTCATCGACGGTGACGCACCGCTTGCCGCCTTCAAGCCAGTCAATGTCGCGCCGGATGATGCCGCCTATGTTATCTTTACATCCGGATCGCAGGGGCGGCCCAAGGGCGTTGCTGTCAGCCACGCCAATCTGGCCTATTCAACCGGCATCCGAAACCAGATCTACGGTGAACCGCCATCCGCCTTTCTGGTCTTGTCGTCCCTGGCCTTCGACAGCTCGGTGGTTGGGCTTTATTGGACGCTGACGTCGGGGGGCGAGGTTGTCTTATCGACCCCGAGGCTGGAACAAGACATGTCTGGGCTGGGGCAGCTTATCCAAAGCGCCAAGGTCAGCCATTTGCTGTGCCTGCCGTCACTTTGCAAGACAATGCTTGACCTGATCCCCGAAGACCGGCTGGCCAGTCTTGAGACCGTGATTGTCGCGGGCGAGGCGCTTACGGCGTCCATTGTCAAAGACCAGCGGCGCACGCTTGGCCGCTGCCGGTTGTTCAACGAATACGGGCCGACCGAGGCTACGGTTTGGGCAAGCGTCTACGATACCGCCGACTATACGCGCGGCGACATGCCGATTGGCCGCGCCTTGCCCGGCGCGTCGATCATCATTGCCGATCCCGACGGCCATCCATTGCCCGATGGTGCCACCGGCGAGATAATGATTGGCGGCCCCGGAGTGACCTTGGGGTATCTCAACAATGCGGCCGCCACCGCTGCGGCCTTCCTTCCTGACCCTGCCAATCTTGGTGCAAAGCTTTACCGGACAGGCGATCTTGGCCGTCGCTTGCAAGACGGGAATATCTTGTTTTTCGGTCGCCGCGATGGGCAGATCAAGATCCGTGGCCACAGGATAGAACATGCCGAGGTTGAGGCTGCACTCGGTGCGGTTATGACCTTCAGCGAATGCGCGGTTGTGGCTGTGCCGAACCCTACGGGAAGCCGTCTCATTGCCTATGTTTCCGGACAGGCCGATGGTTTTAACTCCAAGGCGGCCCGGCACAAATTGTCAAAACTGCTTGCTCCATTCATGGTGCCTTACGCGATTATAGCCTTGCCCGAACTTCCGCATCTGCCGAACGGCAAGATTGATCGTTTGGGTTTGGTCAAAAATCCGCCCGTGGCGCCTGACGCAGAAATCACCGCCTGCGACCCGCCGCAAAGCTTTGTTGAGGCCTGTTTGGCGGACATCTGGGCCAAGGTGCTTGGTCAAGACACCGTACCGCGCAATGCGGATTTCTTCGCGCTTGGCGGCGACTCTCTCAAAAGCATATCGGCGGTTTTTGAGGCGGAAGCGGCGGGCCTGAACATCGCGCCTTTCGATATGTTCGACCATCCGGTCCTAAGCGATCTTGCGGCCCATCTTGAACGCAAGGCGGCTGAACCGGTGGCGGGGCCGGGTGACGATTTGATGGTTCATCTGAACCCCGAGGGCCACCAACCCTTGTTCTTGATGATCCACGGCAGCCCGCAGATGTGTTCGCATCTTGTGCAAGCTATCGGTTCTGACCGCCCGGTTGCCTTCCAGTTTTCGGCATTCTTGCGTGGTGAGATTGACGCCACGCAATCCATCGAAGCCATGGCGCAAGACATGCTGGCGCGGTTGCGCAGTCTGCGTCCCAAAGGGCCTTACTACATCGGCGGCTACTCGATCGGCGGGGTGATCGCGATAGAGCTTGCACGGCTGCTGCAGAGCGCGGGCGAGGATGTGCCGGTCTTGTTCTTGCTGGACCCGTCATGGGAAACTGGTCTGCCCGCGACAGATGCGGGGCCTACTGGGCCAAGCCGTCGCAAATCAGCCGCGCGGCACGCGTTGACCCTGGGCCGCTTGGCCGCAAACCGCATACGCCGACGGTTTGGATTGGGTGATGCCGAACGGTTGCGCATATCAAGCGTCGCAAACACCTACCGCGCCACATTGCAAACCTACCGGCCAAAGCCCTATGTCGGCCCGGTTTTCATAATGGTCAGTACCGAAGTCGCGCGGATCTTGCCGTCAAGCTATGCGCTGAACCACTGTTTGACGAACCAAACCGTTGTGCCGATGGAATTCAACCATCTTGATCTGCAAGGCAACACCAACGCGCTGTTCACCTGGACGGCCAGGCTTGCAAAACTGCTGCGCGATGTCGAAACCGAGTAACAGCAAGCCGCGATCTGGCGGCCAAAACCCAAGGTGCTGACATGGATTTTTGCCTGAGCGATACGCAAAACCGACTGGCCGCCGAGGCGCAGTCCTTTGGCGAGACAGTGCTGAACCAAAATCTTGAGGCCCGCGATGCCCGTGGCAGTTACGATGATGCCGAATGGCGGGCAATCTGGAAGGACTGCGCGGATTTCGGGTTGTTTGGCCTGACGGTCCCGCGCGATTTGGGTGGTGCGGGGCATGATGTCGTGACCGCAGCGGCGATCATGCATGGTCTGGGTTACGGTTGCCGCGACAATGGCTTGATGCTGGCGATCAATGCGCAGCTTTGGACGGTGGTCATGCCACTTCTTGAGTTTGGCACACCCGAGCAAAAGGCCCGCTACCTTGGCCCGATATTGCGCGGCGACTGGATCGGCGCGGATGCGGTGACAGAAGCCGCCTCGGGCTCGGATGCGATGACGGTTGCGACCGTGGCGCTGAAAGGCGACGGGGGCTATGTCTTGAATGGCGAAAAGACCCTTGTCGGTCAGGCACCGGGTTGCGATTTTGCGATTGTCTTTGCCGCAACCGATCCGACCGCCGGGACCTGGGGGGTAAGTGCGTTTCTTGTGGATGCTTCAGTGCCGGGGTTTCAGGCAGGGCCAGAGGTTCAAAAATCCGGGCTTCGCACGATCGCAACCGGGCCACTTCGATTTTCCGATTGCACCGTGCCGGAATGGGCGCGTCTGGGCCCCGAAGGCGCGGGCAGCGCAATCTTTGCCCGCTCTGGCGAATGGGAACGGCAGATGATCTTTTGCGGTCAGGTTGGCCGCATGAAGCGGCAACTTGACGATTGCATCGCCTTTGCCCGCAGCCGGAAGGCATCTGGCAAGCCGATAGAGCAAAACCAATCGGTCGCCAATCGGCTGGCGGACATGCGGCTGCGTTATGAAACGGCGCGGCTTATGCAGATGCGGGCGGCGTGGCAAATGGATGCCGGTGCAAGTGATGCGATGCAGGCGGCCATTACCAAACTGCACATCTCAGAGGCCTTTCTTGCCTCAAGCCTTGCCGCGGTGCGGACCTTCGGTGGTCAGGGGTTCATGTTTGAAACCGATATGGCGCGCGATTTGCGCGATGCGACGGGCGGCGTGATCTATGGCGGCACCTCTGATATTCAGCGCAACATCATTGCCCAATATCAAAGCCGGGCGCATCTGAAGCCGCCTTCACCCTGACCTTTGCATCATGCTCTCGCGGCGCGGATGGCGTTTAGCACCGCGACAATCTCATGATCGCGTTGGGCGGCCATATCCTCAAAATGCCGTCCTGCGGCAATGGCGTTACAGCCATCGACCATCCGGTCGCGCAGCTCTTGCGTTAGATCGGGGGCCTCCAGGCGGGTCCAGGGCCATTTCAGCGCCGGGCCGAACTGATCAAGGTTGGTGGCCATTCCGCCTTCGCCGCATGCAACGTGAAAGGCCATGCACTGGCCCTGCACCGCCATGCGGGGGGCGGGGCCGTTCATCAGGGCATTATCGATATCTTCGGGCGTTGCTTCGCCATTGGCGACCATATGCAAAGCCTCGCGCCAAAGGGCTTCTTGCAACCGGGTCGCCACAAAACCGGGGATTTCCTTTTTCATGATCAAGGGTGCTTTGCCTGCAACCTCATAGAATTCCGCCGCCCATTTCACTGCCGCAGGGTCGGTTTTCTTGCCGCCGACAATCTCGACCAAGGGCAAAAGATAGGGCGGGTTGAACGGATGGCCGATCACGGTGCGTTCGGCGATTGCGCAATCCTTTTGGATATCGCTCATCATCAGGCCCGAGGTGGAAGAGCCGATGATACAATCCGGCGGCACAAGGCCACCGAGACGCGCATAAAGCGCTTGTTTCAGATCCAACCGTTCAGGCGCACTTTCCTGGATGAACTGCGCGTCTTTCACCGCCGCTTCCAGATCTGTGGTCACTGTCAACCGGTCGCGCGACGCGCCTTCTGCTAGTCCCAAAGCTTCCAGACTGATCCAGCCGGTGTCGATCACTGCCATCAGGGCCGCTGTTTCGGCTTCCGAATGGATATAGGCAGTCACATCATAGCCGCGTGCCA
This sequence comes from Albidovulum sp., assembly GCA_049670445.1. Classification (GTDB taxonomy): domain Bacteria; phylum Pseudomonadota; class Alphaproteobacteria; order Rhodobacterales; family Rhodobacteraceae; genus TMP-24. Next base: position 12,407 of record JBATTI010000227.1, read on the forward strand.
GGAAATGCGCAGCCCAGCCCCCGCCGATGGGGCCAGCACCAATGGTGGTGACGCGGGTGACGGAATTGGGATCAAGATACATTCACTTCCCCTTGAATACAGGATCACGCCGCTCAACAAAGGCCGCCACACCTTCCTTGGCATCGTCCGAGGTCAGCATTTTGCGGTAGGTCGGCAGATCACCTTCGCGCATATGGGCAAAAGCCGCCTCAAGCGGATGGCATTCGATCGCGCGTTCGACCTCTTTGACGGCCTGCATCGCCAATGGTGCCGACCAGGCGATCTGGTCGGCCCATTCGCGGGCGGCGTCCATTTCCTTCCCCTTCGGCACCACCTTGTTGATCAGCCCGTAATGCGCAGCCTCATCGGCCTTCATTCGGCGGCCCAGAAGGAACATCTCCATCGCGATGTTGTGGGGGATGCGACGCGGCAGACGTTGCAGGGCGCCCGCATCCGGGACGATGCCAAGTGGCATCTCCGGCAGACCGAATTCAACGTGATCGCCGGCAATGATCAGATC
>JBATTI010000228.1:0-5391 GCA_049670445.1 Albidovulum sp.
TCCTTGCGGGGTTGTCTTGCTGACATATTGCATCAACCGTGCAAGTTCGGCCAAACTCTGACTTATCCGGTCAATACCTTGCAGGGCATTCATCACCTGTGGATCACGCCCCATGCTGCCCGTACACCGCGACATGGCATGTTGCACGGACAAGGATAGCTGCCCCATAGCGTCAAGCTCTTCGCCGATGCGGGCCGCCAATTGATGAAGCGGTTGAACGGAAGGGGCGGGGGGACGGGTCATCCTTGTACCTCTTCACAATGATGGGCGCGCCGATAACTTGTCACGCCTGCCGGTGCGAAGATCGCACGACAGGCATCGGGCAGGCGTTCTGAATGGCCGAGGAAAAGCCAGCCTCCGGGCGTCAGGGCGGCCGCGAACCGTTTGATGATCTTGATCTGGTCGTCGGTGCTGAAATAGATCAACACATTGCGACAAAAAATGGCATCGAACGCCCGGCGCATGGGCCAGGGCGCATGCAGGTTCAGCTGTTTGAAGCCAACCAAAGCTGCGACGTTCGGCGCTATGCAATATTGATCATCGCGACGCGAAAAACCGTGCCTGGCCCAAACCGGCACATCTTTGGCGCAATCTGCCGGGAAGTCGATATTCCGGGCGCGCGCCAGAACCTTGTGATCCACATCGGTTGCCAGGATGCGGATGTCAAACTGCGCCGCATCCGGCAACAGATCCAGCACCGTCATTGCCATTGAATAGGGTTCTTTCCCGTCAGCGCATCCCGCTGACCAAAGCCGAAACCGACCCTTGTTGCGGATGTGATCCAGTTGGGGCGCGATAACCTTTTGGCGCAACAGGTCAAAATGATGCGGTTCGCGAAAGAACTGGGAAAAATGCGTCGTCAACGCCGTGACCATTTCGCGCCGTTCATCGGCGCTGTCGGCGCGGCTCAGAAACCCCAGATAGGCGTGAACATCCTTCATCCCAAGCTGGCGCAGCCTTGGGCCGAGCCTTGATTTGATCATGCTCAGATTTTCGGGCTGGTAGGACAGGCCTGCCTCATGAAATGCGATTTGCGCGATCCTGGTCAAGGCGCCATGTTCGTCGGCGACGGAAGCGTGCTGGTTCATGCTGCATCCTCCCGCGCTGCGGGGAAAAGCTGTTTGGGGCAAAGAACCCTGATCAACTTGCCGTCATGAAGGGCAATTGCGGCAATGCCCGGCCCCGGGGGATGTGCGGAAATCTGAGGCGGGGGTTTGAGGGTGCTGGCGGGGACGGAAATGATATCGATCACCCGTGTCACGATCAGCCCGGTGATGCGGCCGCGATCCTCCAGCACGACAATCACCCTGGGCGGGGCGCAGCCGGTGTCGGGAAGCTGAAGCGCGGTTGCCAGATCGACGAGTGGCAAGACCGTGCCGCGCAGGTTGATCACGCCCTTCATCGCGGGTTCGGCCAAGGGCAAAGGCGTGGGTTCAGACCAACTGCGGATCTCTTTTACCTGTCTGACGGGAAGGAAAAAGGCCTCGGACGCCGCCTCAAACGCCAAAAGCTCTATCTGCTCCTCCGCTGTGGGCATATCTGCTGGAAGCATGTTCAACTTGCCTCTTGCATGGGGCGGGGGGCATTCGCCATGGCGATCAACTCAGCGGGGTCAAGGATAAGGGCGACCCGCCCGTCGCCAAGGATCGTCGCCGAGGCAATGCCCGGAACCTCTCCGCAGTTTTCGCGCAGGGCCTTGACCACGACCTGACGCTGTTCAATCACATCATCGACGCGCAAGGCGGCGCGGTTGTCGTCCTCGTCGTTGATCAGGATCACGATACCACCGTCTTGCGCATCATTCCCAAAGCCAAGCATGGCGGCCAGATCGCTGACGGGTGACAACCGATCCCGCAAGCGGATAAGGCGTGCGCCATGACCATCATCAGCGATGGAGGCGCTGTTCATGGCGGCGGTTTCAAGGATCGCGGCCAGCGGGATAATGAATTTTTGCCCGCCCGCGCGCACCACCATCGTCTCCATCACAGCCAGGGTCAGCGGCAGGGAAACCGTAAAGCTTGTGCCATGGCCCGGCGTCGACTGAACCGAGATGCGCCCGCCAAGATCGGTGATGGCCGTGCGCACAACATCAAGCCCGACACCGCGCCCCGACATCAGGCTGACCGCATCGGCGGTGGAAAAGCCCGGATGAAAAAGCAATGCATCAACCTCGGTGGCCGTTGGCGTTGTGTCCGGCGCAATCAGACCTTTTTTGACGGCAATCTTGTGGACTTTGTCGCGGTCAATACCGCCGCCGTCATCGGATAATTCACTGATCACCCGGCCGGAACGGTTCGATGCGCTTAGTGTCAATGTCCCGCTTTCGGGCTTGCCGGCGGCCGCGCGCGCGCGCGGGTCTTCCAACCCGTGATCGACAGCATTGCGGATCATATGGGTCAGTGGTTCTGCCAGCCGTTCGATGATCCGGCGGTCAACCTCGGTTGCCTCGCCACGACATGTCAGCTCTGCCGGTTTGCCAAGGGTTGAGGCCGCTTCACGCATGATCCGCCCCATCCGCTGAAAAAGCGGCTTTATCGGTTGCGTGCGTATGGCCATCACGGCTTCTTGCAGATCGCGGGTCAGGCCGCCCAATGCCTCTACCGCCATGGCGGCGGGTGAATGCGGTGCCGCCTTTGGCAATGTCTGAACCAGCATGGACTGGCTGATGACCAATTCCCCCACAAGGCTCATCAGCTCATCTATACGTTCCAGCGCCACACGCATGGTCGCAGCCTCGGGCCCGGCTGGCGGCCTGTCGCTTGCCACTTCGGGGGTTGGAACCGGGGTGTGACGCCGGGCGATGCGCAGATCGCAAATATCTTCGACGAAATCAAACACCTCGCGGATCGCCGTTTCGGATGTCTGGGGCGGCAGGATGATCTGCCATGCAAGCCAGCCGCTTTCTGCATCCAGTTCCCCAATGCAAGGTAGCGCCGAGAAGTCGCAGCTGATCTGACCCGCGCCCAGATCTGCCAAAGCGTTCAAAAGGTGCAGGGGTTCATTGCCACTTTGGTAAAGCTCAACACTGGGGCGAAAGCGGATATCCCAAGGCGCGCCGTCCGGGTCTGGGGCCGCGGGGCGGTTGAGGGCGGCGTTAAGCTGCGCCAGTGGTCCGGCGTCCTCGGGCAAGACCGCGCCCGATTTCGCCGCCGCGATCAGCTTGGCCAGATGGTCGACGGCGCGCATCAGATCGCCAGGCATCGCGGCTGTGGCCGAAGTTGCGCCGCTGCGCAGCTCTTCAAGATGGTTTTCAAGGCCATGGGCAAAATCGGCAAGCGCGGTCATCGCAAAAGAGGACGCACCGCCCTTGATCGAATGCACGGCGCGAAAGGCGATGTTGACCGGCTCACCTCCGGCGCTGAAATCCGGTGCGGCGATGGCATCCGTCAGGGATTCCAACAGATCTTCGCATTCTACGAAGAATCCGGCGCGGATCTGGTCAAGAGGGTCGGGGGTGTTGTTCATCAAGGCGCCTTACCCTGCGATCATCTGCAAGGCCTTGATCAGTTTTTCCGGCTCAAACGGTTTGACGATCCAGCCCGTTGCCCCGGCTGCACGCGCACGGGCCTTCAATTCGGAGGCGTTTTCCGTGCTGAGCACCAGAATCGGTGTCGCCCGGAACCGCGGGATCTGCCTGACAGCCTCGATCAGGCCAAATCCATCAAGCCGCGGCATATTGATGTCTGATATGATCGCGTCAGGCCCATAGGTTTCAAGCCGGTCAAGCGCATCTTGCCCGTCCTCGGCACGCGCCACATCATAGCCCGCATCGGTCAAGGCCAGATGCAAAAGATCGCGGATGGTGCGGCTGTCATCGACCGCAAGAACCTTGATACTCATGCCGCCTCCTTGGATTGCAGATCGCAAAGTGACACCGCGAATCTGTCCAAAGCCGCATCAAAGCCAGCGGATCTTGGCGTGATCTGAAGATCCAGCCCGTGCTGGCGCCAGTCTTTGGCGGTGGCGAGCAGCACTTGCAGGCAAAGGGCGCCAAGATGGCCGACGCCGCCTGCGTCGATACACAGTGGTTGCCCCCGGCGCGCGCGACACGCTTGCAGCAAGGCCTCCGCCTGCGTCAGGTCAAGCCGCGCGGGCAAGATCAAGGGCGCGGGCTCTGGCTCTGGCGCGGGCAAGGGCGCGGGCGAGGGTGATGGGCCTGTCATGTGATGCTGCTCTTTGCTGATCCCGGTTGCCCAAGACTAGCCGATCAGCGGTTAAGATAGGTTTGACGGAAATCGGATCCGTTCAGCCGGCCAAAATGCGGGCCAGATGACGGGCGCAGCCCTCAAGTGCTGCGTAGTCATCTTCGATGATCTGCACAGAAAAATCGTCAAGGAAGGCTGAAAACCGGCCCTTGTCGCGAAAGCTCTGGTCAAAGCCGAAGGGGATCAGGTGGGGGGCAAAGGCCCGCGCGACGCCGCCCATAAGGTAGATGCCGCCATAGGCCAGATGATGAAGGGCAAGATCGCCCGCGACGCGGCCCAGAAAGGTAACGAAATCCTGCGCCGTTGCCGTGGCGTGCGGATCTTCGCGCGCCGCAATCAGCGCCATTATGGCGCTTGCGCTTTGCGGGTTCGGGGCCTTGGCATGCCAGCCATAAAGCCGTTCAAGCCCGCGCCCCGACAACACATCCTCGACGCCCGCAAAGCCGTGCACGGCTTCAATATGGCGGGCAAGCTGCAGGTCGGGTTCATTGCGCAGGGGCAGGCTGGTATGGCCGCATTCGCTGGCGACGACCAACACACCACCGGCATGGCGGTGAACGACCGCGGCGTTAAAGCCGGTACCGACGCCGATCACCAGCTTTGGGCCGGATCTTGCGCTGGCTGCACCCGGCAAAACCATGCGCAGGCTTTTGGCGCGCAAACCCTCCAGCGCATGACCCTGGGCCTGCAAATCATTCAAGATCGCCACATGCTGCGCCCCGGTGACCGCGCGCAAGGCGTCCGGCGTGATCACCCAATCAAGATTGGTCATCTCTGCCACGCCATCTTGCACCAGACCCGCCGCCGCCACACAGGCCCCGGCGCAATCAGGTTTGCCAAACTCATCCAGATAGGCCGACAGGATGCCATCAAGCCCGGCCCGCCCGGCATTGGCAAAGCGGCGGATGGTCTTGTGAACCACAATGCCATCTTCGGCCAGGGCGACACGCGTATTGGTGCCACCAATGTCAGCCAGCAGCGTCGTTATCGGGCGGTGGGTTTCGGATATGGGCATCGGTGCTTTCGTCAGGTTGGCAAAAGAGCTTTACCATGGGTGATAGGGCCTTTTGAGTGTCCGCATCAAGCTTTCGCAGCGGATTGCGGCACGAATAGGCGCAATTCTTGAAACCGCCCGGTTATTGGCGTCAGCCCCGTGCCTTTTTCGCGGAACCATTCGCCTTGAAGT
>JBATTI010000229.1:0-6031 GCA_049670445.1 Albidovulum sp.
GAACAGCTGTGAGGTTGGCGCCAAGCGCGTCGCACAGATAGCCGCCCTCTTGCACAAAAAGGCATGGAAGGCCCAGACCGGCAATCGCGCGCCCTATCTTGCCAAAGCCCTGCGTCGTCACGGCAAAGCCCCTGAACGGATCGTCAACAAAAGCGTCCAGCCCAAGGGCTACGACCACCACATCGGCGCCAAACGCCGTGATCCGCCGCAGCGCCACATCCAGCGTCGCAAGATAGGCGTCATCGTCGGTGCCACGCGCCAGCGGCAGGTTCAGATTATACCCAAGCCCGTCCCCCGCCCCGCGTTCATGCGCCTGCCCCCAAAAGAACGGATAGAAGCGTTCGGGGTCAGCATGGATCGAAACCGTCAACACATCGCTGCGATGATAAAAGATGCCCTGGGTGCCGTTGCCATGATGCACATCCACATCCAGAATTGCCGGGCGCAAACCACGGGCGCGCAACCGTTCGGCGGCGATGCCGGAGTTGTTCAAAAAGCAAAAACCCCCGGCCAAATCGCCAAAGGCATGATGCCCCGGCGGGCGCGAAAGCGCATAGGCGGCTTTTTCACCGCCCAAAAGCAGGTCTGCCCCGTGAATGGCACTTTGCGCAGACCAATAGGCCGCCTCCCAGGTGCCAGCGGCAATAGGGCAAGAGGTGTCGGCTTGATGAAACCCCGCCTGACCGGCCGCGGATTTGGGATAGCTGTTGGTACGGCAAGCCGGATGGATATTCGGGATCACCTCGTCGCCCGCACCCTCGACGCGTTTCCAGCGCGTGTAGATATTTTGAAGAAAGACAAGGTATTCCGGCGAATGAAGGGCCGCAATGGGCCCCAAACCCGCATCCAGAGGCGCCTCAAACCGGCATCCGGCGCCCAGCGCACCGGTCAACAACCGGTCAATCCGCTCGGCCTGTTCGGGGTTGGGCAAGAACGCACCATTGGCCATGAAGTGGCGCGGTTGATGCTTCCATTGGCGATCGTCGAAAATGGCTTTCATAAGGTCTCTTTCAGGGTTTCAGAGGCAGCGCCCGCAAGGATCATGTTCATCCCGCCCGCCTGCCGGCAAAGCCCGTCCGCCCAAAGGCGCAACGCGCATGTGATGCCGTTGTTATGTCAATGACTTCCATGGCTCAGATCCCGGTCCGGTCGGCACCCTTGAGGTGCAGCATCTGGCGCGCCTCTGCGGGGGTGGCGATGGTGCGGCCCAGATCCTCCAGGATGCGGCGGATCTTGATGACTTGCTCGGCGTTATTGCGCGCCAGCACCCCGCGCGAGATCATCAGGCTGTCCTCCAGCCCGACGCGAACATGGCCGCCCAGGATCGCGGACATCGTGATCAGCGGCATCTGATGCCGGCCCGCCGCCAGCACCGAAAAGCTGTAAGACATCTTTGGCGTAAGGCGGTAGGATTGGTTATGATGGTTGCGAAACTTGCGATAAGGCCACACCCGCCCCATGCCTTATGAATGGCACCACGAAGACCCCGGCACCTCCCGTCTGGCGCTTTGGCCCCACCGCCCCTTGCAAGCGCGCGGCTTTGCAAGCTTCGTCGCCATTACCGCAATGCTTATGGCCCTGCCGTTGCTGGCCACTTTGGGGACGTCGATTTTATGGGTGCTTTTGGCCTTCATCGCGGCCACTTTGGCAGCCGTCTGGTATGCGTTGCGCCGAAATATCCGCGACCGGCAACTGCTTGAAGAACTGACCCTGACCCATGATCTGGCCCATCTCAGCCACCACTGCGCCAATGGAAAAACCCTTGATTGGCAGGCCAATCCCTATTGGGTCACGGTAACCCTGCACCCCTCCGGCGGCCCGGTTCCGCATTACCTGACGCTTAAGGGCGAGGCCCCGCGCGAGGTAGAGCTTGGCCGCTTCCTGACCGAGGCCGAACGCCAGCGTCTGGCCCCCGAATTGCGCCAAGCCCTGAACCGCCTGCGCTGATCTGGCGGGTCGGCCGGGCCCGCTTCGGCCCCAAAACCCTCAGGCCGAAAGGCGCGCCTTGATCAATGCGCCCACGGCACCGAAATTCATCTGGCCGGTGTAGCTTTCCTTCAGCACCGCCATCACCTTGCCCATGTCGCGCAAAGATGTGGCCCCTGCCCCGGCAATCGCCGCGTCAATCGCTTCGGCCACCTCGGCGTCAGACAGCGCTTTGGGCAAGAATTCCTCAATCACCACGACCTCGGCCAATTCCTGGGCTGCAAGCTCGGGCCGTTCGCCTTGGGTATAGACCTTCGCACTTTCTTGCCGCTGCTTGACCATCTTGCCCAAAAGCCCCAGCACATCCGCGTCGCCCAGCGCCTCACCGCTTGCGCGCGCCGCAATCTCGCGGTCCTTGATCGCGGCGCTGATAAGCCGGATCGTCGACAGACGCGCCGAATCCTTGGCGCGCATCGCCTCTTTCATCGCGTCAAAAATACGTTCGCGCAGTTCCATCGCCCCATCCATCCGTTCAAAATCCGCCTAAGCGCGATCATATCGACAACACAGGCCTGGCGCAACCGCGCCGACCCTCACCAAGATATTGAAATCGCGGTTAAAAATCAAACCGCCAACGCCCCCTTGACCCCGCCCGCCCCGCCCCGTAGGTTCCGCCGGATTTTGCACATCGGGAGTCGCGCCATGACCAGGGAAACCGCATCCCCTGCCAAGCCAACCGCCTGCCTCGCCCTTGCTGACGGCAGTCTCTTTTACGGCCATGGCTTTGGTGCAACCGGCGAGACAGTCGCCGAACTGGTCTTCAACACCGCCATGACCGGCTATCAAGAGATCATGACCGATCCGTCCTATGCAGGTCAGATCGTCACCTTCACCTTCCCCCATATCGGCAATACCGGCGTCACCCCCGAAGATGATGAAACCGCAGATCCGGTTGCCGCCGGTCTGGTGGTGAAATGGGATCCGACCGATCCGTCGAACTGGCGCGCGGTTGAACCCTTGGTCGGCTGGCTTGCGCGGCGTGGCCGCATCGGCATCGGCGGCATCGACACGCGCCGCCTGACCCGCGCCATCCGCCAGCAAGGCGCTCCGCACGCGGCCCTTGCCCATGATCCCGACGGCAACTTCGATGTGGCCGGCCTCGTGGCCCGCGCCCGTGCCTGGTCGGGCCTGGTCGGGCTTGATCTGGCCAAAAACGTGACTTGCGCGCAAAGCTACCGCTGGGATGAAATGCGTTGGGCATGGCCCGAAGGCTATGCGAAAAGTGCAGGCAACGGCCACAAGGTTGTCGCGATCGACTATGGCGCGAAACGCAATATCCTGCGTTGCCTTGCCTCCACCGGCTGTGACGTCACCGTCCTTCCCGCCTCCGCCACCGCACAAGAGGTGCTGGCGCTTCATCCCGACGGGGTGTTCTTGTCAAACGGCCCCGGCGACCCGGCGGCCACGGGCACCTATGCCGTGCCGATGATCCAAGGCGTCCTGGAACGCGACATCCCGATCTTCGGCATCTGCCTTGGCCACCAGATGCTGGCGCTGGCGCTTGGTGCCAAGACCATCAAGATGAACCACGGCCATCACGGCGCCAATCATCCCGTCAAGGATCTTGAGACTGGCAAGGTCGAGATTACGTCCATGAATCACGGTTTCGCGGTTGACAGCCAAAGCCTGCCCAAAGGCATAGTCGAGACCCATGTAAGCCTTTTTGACGGCTCCAACTGCGGCATCCGCATGGCCGACCGCCCGGTTTTCTCGGTTCAATACCACCCCGAGGCCAGCCCCGGCCCGCAAGACAGTTTCTATCTTTTTGAGCGTTTTGCCGAAGCCATGCGCGCGCGCCAGCCCGCCAAAGCCACAAATTGAATTAAATCCGGCGAATCCGGCACATTTTAACGCACCGTTAACCATGTGCGCTGAAATCTGAGGGGGCATAACCTCAGAGAGAAAAATGGTCGCCGCCACGCATCTGCGTCTTGTCAGCAAAGGTTTCGTCCCAACATCGGGGCTACCGGCAAGTATCTTGCGCGCCCCCGCCCCCCGCCACCGCCCGACGCGCAAACCCCTGGGCCAGATCCTTGTCGATATGAAGGCCGTGGCGCCCGAGAATATGCAAAAGGCGCTGGCCTTGCGGCAACGCCAGGACGTGCGCCTTGGCGATATTCTTTTGACCCATCATTGGGTGTCGGAAGCCGATCTGATGGCGGCACTGGCCAACCAATGGGGGGCACGGATTGTCGATCTTGTCGCCACCCCGCCCGATGCGCGCCTGCTCGATCAGTTCGGGGCGGAGTTTTGTTTGAACGAAGGCATCATGCCTTGGCGGCGTATGGGCGCGGCCATCGTGATTGCAACATCGCGGCCCGAAGATTTTGCCCGCCTGCGCGCCTCCCTTCCGCCAAGCACCGGCCCGGTGCTGATGGCGCTGGCCCCCGAACGCGATGTCCATGCAAGCCTGTTGCACGCCCGCCAAACCTCACTTGTGCGCCAGGCCGAAAACCGGGTTGCCGAACATGAAAGCTGCCGCAGTCTTGACGGGCCGCGCATCGCAAAAGCGGTCCGCCTGCCTTTGGCGGCCTTCGCCCTTCTGGCCGTTCTGGCCCCTTCAATCGCTTTCGCCGTGCTCTTTGGCTGGGCGTTCTTGTCGCTGGTGCTTTGCACCGGCCTCAAGGCGCTGGCCTTCGCCAACACGCTGCGCACCCATTTTGGCCGCAACGACACGCCGCCCCCCACCGCAATCGCCCGGCTGCCGATCGTATCGGTCATGGTCCCGCTTTTTCACGAAGATGATATTGCCCCGCGTCTGATCGCCCGTCTGGGCAGGCTTGATTACCCCAAAGAACTGCTGGACATCCTGCTGGTGGTCGAGGACGACGACGAGCGGACCAGCAAAGCACTGGCCAGGCACAAATTGCCGCGCTGGATGCGGGTCGTCACCGTGCCTGCGGGGCCGATCCGGACCAAGCCGCGCGCCTTGAATTATGCGCTGGATTTTTGTCGCGGCTCGATCATCGGGGTTTATGACGCCGAAGATGCGCCCGACCCGGATCAACTCAACACCGTTGTACGCCGTTTCCACGATCGCGGCCCGCAAGTTGCCTGCCTGCAAGGTATTCTTGACTTTTATAACCCGCGCTACAACTGGCTTTCGCGCTGCTTTACCATCGAATATGCCGCTTGGTTTCGGGTGATGTTGCCGGGTATTGCCCGGCTTGGCTTTGTGGTGCCGCTTGGCGGAACCACCTTGTTTTTTCGCCGTAAAGTGCTTGAGGAACTTGGCGGGTGGGATGCCCATAACGTCACCGAAGACGCCGATCTTGGCCTGCGCCTTGCGCGCCATGGCTACCGGACCGAGTTGATCGACACCGTGACCGAAGAAGAGCCCAATGCCCGCCCGCTGCCCTGGATCAAGCAACGCTCGCGCTGGATCAAGGGCTATGCCATGACCTGGGCTGTGCATATGCGCGATCCTGTCAGGCTTTGGCGCGATCTTGGCACCAAACGTTTCATCGGCGTGCAGATCTTGTTCCTGTGCTCCATGTCGCAATATGCGCTGGCGCCGGTCCTTTGGTCATTCTGGGCGATTGCACTCGGGCTTGGGCATCCTTTGCAAGCGATGCTGGGCGGCCCGGTGTTTTTGGCCCTTGCCGCGATTTTCATCTTATCCGAGCTCTTGAATATCGCGGTTGGCATGTGGGCAGTGCGCGGGCCAAAGCACCTGCATCTCATGGCTTGGGTTCCCAGCCTGCACATCTACTTTCCGCTTGGCGCACTGGCCTCGTACAAAGCCCTTTGGGAAACCGCGACCCGCCCGTTCTTTTGGGACAAGACCAGCCACGGCGTGCTGGATGGCCAGATGACCGAAGACGGCACTTCGGGCACGATGGCACAATTGCCGCTGGTTCTTGAAAACCCGATATTCGCGGATGCGCCGCAAGCCTCAGCACTGCGGCCGCTCACAACCTTCAAACCGCTGCGCTGGTCACAGCCCGCACCCGAACTCATCATAGCGAACCTGCACCAAGCGCCCGAAAGCGGGCACCACCTAAACCCGGCCTTCCTCGCGCCCGGCGGAATCGAGTTTCAGCCG
>JBATTI010000230.1:0-7327 GCA_049670445.1 Albidovulum sp.
AGTGTTTCGGCAAAAAGCATCTGGGTGTCGATGAACAAGACCGGCGTGCCGGGCGCAATCACCGATACCAGATGCAAAAGCACGACCGATTCCGCCCCAAAGGAAGACACAAGCGCAAGACTGCCCACCTCGGGGTCGCGAAGCGCATGTTCCAGCACGGCAGTTGCCGAATGATGGTGGTAGCGCTCATTCAGATCGCGGACGCGTGCGTCAAGGGAGGGGCGCGGGATATCAAGCGGCATTGCGCGCGGCCTCTGCAGGGTAAAGAGCCGCCTTGAAGGGGGCGGCCCCCAAACGCCGGAATGCATCGATGAACGTCTCGGACGCATTTTCGCGCAGGCCCAGATAGGCGCGCAACAACCGCTCAATGGCCGGCACGATTTCGTCATAGGCAAAGCCGGGGCCAGCGCGTTCGCCAACCATCATATTTTCGGTGTGATCGCCGCCCAGCGTGATCTGGTAGTTTTCGACGCCCGCACGGTCCAGACCCAGAATGCCGATATGACCAACATGGTGGTGGCCACAAGCATTGATGCAGCCCGAGATTTTGATCTTGAGCTGGCCGATTTCATCCTCAAGGCCGATGGCCTGGAAATGCGTGGCCAGTTCTTGAGCGACGGGGATAGAGCGGGCGGTTGCCAATGCGCAGTAATCCATGCCGGGGCAAGCGATGATGTCGGATGCGAGGCCGATATTGGCCGTGGCCAGACCTTCGGTTTTCAAAGCGGCGTGCAGGGCGGCCAGATCGGACTGATGAACATGCGGCAAGATGACGTTTTGTTCGTGGCTGATGCGCAGTTCGTCGTGCCCGTAAGCCTCGGCGAGGTCGGCCATAAGACGCATCTGCGCAGAGGTTGCATCACCCGGTGTGGCGCCATGGGCCTTGAGTGAAATGGAGACGATGGCATAACCGGGGACGCGGTGCGCGGCCAGGTTGGTATCGGTCCAGGACCGGAAGACCGGATCGGCCGCACGGGCGGCTTCATAGCTGTCTGTCGGTGCGTCACGGAAAACCGGCGAAGCGAAGTTTTGTTCGATTTGTGCAATTAATTTCGCATTTACCCCGGTGAAACCCGCCCTGATACGTTCGAAATTTGCATCTACGGCATCGCGGAATTTTTCCATCCCGTTTTCAAAAACCGTGATCTTGATCCGCGCTTTGTATTTGTTGTCGCGCCGTCCCATAAGGTTATAGGTTGAAACGATAGCTTCAAGATAGGGCAGTAGATCGGCTTTCTTCAAGAAGGGGCGGATCACTTGGCCCACCATTGGCGTGCGGCCAAGGCCACCGCCGACAATCACCTCATACCCAATCTGGCCAGAGCCGCCGCGCACCAGTCTAAGGCCGATATCATGGGCCTTGATGACCGCGCGGTCGTTGGGGCTGCCGGTGACTGCGACCTTGAATTTGCGGGGCAGGAACTGAAACTCCGGGTGGTCAGTGGACCATTGGCGGATCAACTCTGCCGTCAGGCGCGGGTCTTCAATCTCATCCGCCGCAGCGCCGGCAAAGTGATCGGCGGTTACGTTGCGGATCGTGTTGCCCGAGGTTTGGATGGCATGCAATTGCACCTCGCCCAAAGCGTCCAGAATGTCTGGCACGTCAGGCAGTTTTGGCCAGTTGAACTGGATGTTCTGGCGGGTGGTGAAATGGCCATAACCCTTGTCCCAACGGTCGGCGATCATTGCAAGCTGGCGCATCTGGCCGGCAGACAGCGTGCCATAGGGGATGGCCACGCGCAGCATATAGGCGTGAAGCTGCAAATACAGACCGTTCATCAGACGAAGCGGCTTGAACTCATCCTCGGTCAAAGAACCGTCTACGCGGCGCTCTACCTGGGCGCGGAACTGGGCATTACGGCTGCGCAGGAACGCTTCGTCGAACTCGGCATATTTATACATTTTCGTTCTCCTGCTTGCCGTGGGCATAGTTGGACGGACCGCGCGTGCGGAATGCTTCCCGGAAGTGGACCGGTTCGGGGCCATTTGCCCCCATAACCGCATCTGCAAGATAGGCGCCCACGATGGTTCCGGGCTGGCCTTCTGCTTTCAGCAGGCGAAGCTGCGCATGGGCCTCGTCTTCGATCAACTCGGCTTCGGCGTGGTTGCGCGACCAGCGGTCATCAGCGGCGAGGTAAACGACATCGCCTTCCAGCAATGCATTTGCTGTAACAATTTTCGGTGTGAAGGCGCGGCTCATTTTTTCGATCCCGTTTCGCTGAATCATTGGTCGGATTGCTGGTTCCAATATAGGAAATTGTTCTACCAATGCGCCATATGCCCTTGCCAAAAAGGATATTCTTTCTGTATTTGTCCCGTGAGGGAACCAGCGTTTCTATATTGGAGGTAAAGGCGAATGGCGGTCCGACTTGATGACATGGATCGGAAAATCCTTGGCGAGCTGCAAGAGGATGCAAGCCAGTCACTGGACGAAATTGCCCGCAAAGTGGGCTCTTCCAAGACGCCGGTCTGGAACCGCATCCGCAAAATGAAGGAGGCTGGCGTGATCGGTCGCCAGACGGTTTTGCTGGATGCCGAGGCGCTGGGGTTGGAGGCGTGCTTTTTCGTTCTGATCCGCACTTCTGAACATGAAGCGGGGTGGCAACAGGCATTCTTGAAGACGCTGCGCGAGCGCCCCGAGGTGTTGGAGGCGCACCGTTTGGCGGGTGATATCGACTACATTTTGAAGGTCAGGGTGAAAAATGCGCGTGCATATGACACGTTCTACCAAGCCCTGATTTCCGAGGTGCGGATTTACAATGTCACTGCGCTATTAAGCATGGAAGAGATCAAATCCACGACGCTTTTGCCGCTTTGAGGCAAGGCTATCCATTGGTTTGAACGCTTCCCCTCAGGCCTGCACGATCAGCTGTTCTAACCCGTGGAAATGGTATTTTTTTGCAAAGCGCGGCGCGGTCGTGATTCGTAGCGCGGGCAGACGTGCGAAAAGTATCGGCAGGGCCGTTTGTAACTCAAGGCGGGCAAGCGGCGCGCCGACGCAAAAGTGCAGACCAATCCCGAAGGAAAGATGCGGTTTTGGAAGGCGGGCGGGGTTGAACCGCTGCGGCTTCTCCCAGTTTTGCGGATCGCGGTTGGCGGCGGCCAGCAGGCAGCCGACCTCATCGCCGCGCTTGAAATGATGCCCTGATATCTCGATGTCTTCATAGGCATAGCGGGTGAATAGGTGCAGCGGCGGGTCGAAGCGCAAGAGTTCTTCGACCGTCGCACTGGTCGTATCAGGCGTCAGGAATGGGTCTTGAAGTTTATGCTTAATCAGTGTGTTGACGCCGTTTCCTAATGTATGAACGGTTGCCTCGTGCCCTGCGTTTAGCAAAAGAATGCAGGTTGATATCAACTCGTCGGTTGAAAGCTTGTCGCCTTCGGATTCGGCGGCGATAAGATGGGTGATAAGATCATCTGCGGGCGTCGTGCGGCGTTCTTCCACATAGCCGCGCAAGAACGTTGCAAAGGCATCGGCGGCACTGGCGGCCTGATCTTCCATCAATCGCGTGCGACCCGCCTGGTAGATGCCGACCATGGCATTCGACCAGCGCAAAAGGTCATCTGCGCGGTTCTCGGGCACGCCCAGAAGGCGGGCGATGATGATAACCGGCAGTTTTTGCGCGAAATGGGTCAAAAGGTCGAACGGCCCTGTCGGGAAGGCATCTATAAGTGCATGACTTAGTTCGGCAATTTCGGGCGCAAGGCCGTTAATACGCCGCGAGGTGAAAGCCCGTAAAACAAGGTTGCGCAGCCTTGTGTGTCGGGGCGGTTCGAGTTCCAGCATCGAATGGGCTTCGACGGCGTGGAAGGGTTTGAGATGATCAGGGATGGGGCGCTGGTTTTCGGCAGGCACTTCGCGGCCAAAACGACGATCGCGCAATATGGCGCCGACGGTCGCGGCAGAGGTGGCGCAAATCATGCCGTAGTCTTGCCAGTGAAACAGCGGTCCGGCAGCGCGGGCGCGTTCATAAAAGGGGTAGGGGTCCTGGACAAAGTCCGCGTCGGTTGGGGATTGTGACAGGCTTTGCATGGCGCGGCTCCCTCCCGGTCTGGTTGCTTAGGCCGCGTCGAGGGCCGCGATGATGGCGCCAAAATCGGTGGCTTTCAGGCTGGCACCGCCGACAAGCGCGCCATCGACATTTTCGATGGCAAAGATCTCGGCTGCATTGCTGGGTTTGACCGACCCGCCGTATAGCAAGCGGAAGTCTTCTGCCTTTTCGCCAAAACGCATGGTCAGTTCGCCCCGAAGGAAATCATGCACTTCGGCGATTTGCGCCAGCGTCGGTGTGCGCCCGGTGCCGATGGCCCATACGGGTTCATAGGCAATAACGGTATTGCCGCTTGTGGTGGTTGCGGGCTGCGATCCTTGCAACTGTGCGCCGATCACCGCCAGCGTTTCATTCGCGTCACGCTGGGCTTCGGTTTCACCGATGCAAATCACGGCGGTCAGCCCGGCTGTATGGGCCGCGCGCGCCTTGGCTGCGATCAAGGCATTGCCTTCGCCGTGATCGGCGCGACGCTCGGAATGGCCCAAGATGACATGGCTGGCGCCCGCATCGGCCAACATGGCGGCCGAGATATCACCGGTATGGGCGCCCGAGGTCTGATCATGGCAGTCTTGCCCGCCAAGCTCTATCCCGGCTGCACCCACCGCTTCAGCCATGGGGGCCAGAAGCGTTGCCGGCGGGCAGATCAGAACCTGCGATTTTGGCGTCGGATGGGCGGCGATCAGGGCGCTTACCTCGGCGAGAGCCGCCTGCAGGCCGTTCATTTTCCAGTTTCCGGCCGCCATTTTCTTCCGCATTACCATCTCCTTAGGTCAAAGCCTTCAGGGCCCGAAAAGCGAAATCGCAGGCGAGGGCCGGATCGTCAAGTGCGGCGTCAGGCAAACGCCAATAGGGCATGGCCACCGCCTTCTTGCCTTCACGCGCATAGGTCCAGCGCGGCCAGCCGTCGTCGGCCATCTTTTGTGCAAAATCGCCCGCGCCCTTCAGCCAGATAGAGCCATCGCTGTTCAGGATCGCGAAGATGATGCCGTCGCGGTAAAGGCAAAGCCCGCCCATCATCTTGCGGTGGGTCAAGGGGGTAAGCCCGTCGAACAGTTCCAGCGCAAAGGCAATATCGGCGTCAGATACGCTCACTTGTCCGCCGTCAGATTTTCATCGAACTTGATCGACTCGCCGCAGCCGCAGGCATCGACGACATTGGGGTTGCGGAATTTGAAGCCGCTTTCCAGCAATGTGGTTTCATAATCAATCTCGGTGCCGAACAAGAACATCTGCGCCATGGGGGCAATCATCACCCGAGCACCGTCTTGCTCGACGACCTCATCAAGCGGCCCGGCTTCGGGTGCGAATTCCATGGTGTATTCCATGCCCGCACAGCCGCCCTTCTTGACGCCAAGCTTAAGCCCAAAGGCGTTGTCGCGCGTCATCAGGCGGGCGATCTGGGCGACCGCCTTTGGGGTTAGGGTAACGGGGGGCTTGCCGGGAATACCGAACATCTGCGTCTCCATATCATTACCCTCAATCTAGGGGGTGCTGCGGCTTATCTCAAGATGGCGTTAGAACTGTGGCAAGCCAAAGCGTGGCAAAGGCTGCGGCCAGCGCCCAGGCGAATGAGGCAAGGGTGCCGATAATCACGTATTCGCTGGCATGTTGGTTCTGTGAGGCCGTGTCAAACCGCAAGATGGATTTTGCCGCAATCAAAAAGCCTATGCCTGCGGGCTGGCCGACCATGACCAACAAGAAGATGACGGACCGTTCCAGCATGCCAATCACCCGCCCGCCATTGGGCAGGCCTTCTGGCAAGGCTGCGTGCTGGTAATCGCGCATCAACTCGCCCACGGCAAAGCCGCCGGCGCGGATGGTCAGGATTGCCCCG
Source organism: Albidovulum sp. (assembly GCA_049670445.1). GTDB lineage: Bacteria > Pseudomonadota > Alphaproteobacteria > Rhodobacterales > Rhodobacteraceae > TMP-24. Next base: position 5,887 of record JBATTI010000230.1, read on the forward strand.
CCGATATAGGCCATGGCACGCGGCATTTCAGGGTGGCTGGCCCAAAGCCCGGCTGCATAAAGATCCGGTGACCACAGTGCCAAAGCCACAAGGCTTATCAGATGCGCCGCTTGATCGGCCAAATAACCGGTAAGGCCGGTGGGGCAGATCCGGTTTTTGGCAAAATCGATGCCGATATGGGCAAGCGTCAGCACCAAAAGTTCCGGTGCCTCAAAGCGGCCGGTTGCGGCCTGTGTGGCGGCCAGAACGATCAAACCGTGCAATAACAGCGCCGGCAGGCGGCGTTTATTGGCGGCGATCCAGCTGGTTTGCAGCACAAAATCCGCCAGAATATGGCCGAACAGAAGTGCGGTGAGGGTTTCAATCATTGGAGGCTTCCTGATCTTCCCACGCCTGAACCGCACGGCGGATCGCGCCTGCGCCCGCGCCGGTCAGACGGTAATTCATTGCTTGGCTGGAAATGCCGATCTTTGCCGCGATTTCGGCTTGTGTCGGCGCGTCGGGTGGTAATGCCAGCGCGATGGCTTCGGCCTGTTCGGGTGTCCAGCGCGACATGCGTTCATCGATAAGGCCGATCACCGCCCAATGAAGCGGTGTAAAATCATCGCCACCAAGATGCAGTCGTTGCCCCCGGGTCATAAGATCGAGGGCCCGCCCTGAATTTTCAAAAGCGGCGCCATGCGCGTCGGACAGATCATCCCCACCCAGGCTTTCGACGGGGCCGGTGCCGATGGCGATGCGGGTCTGCAGGGCATCTGGCGCGGCGCGCAGTGCGGCGCCAAAGATCAAAGCTGCGCGCAGCGCGCGGTGCTGCGGTGCTATGTGAACTTGCCAGCCATCGCCACGAAACCGGGTGAATTTTGCAGCACCACTTTCGGGCCATTTCGCAACGTCGGTGGCGGTGCGTGCAAGGATCTGCATCGCATGCGCAATTCCGTCGGCCCCGGCTGCGGTGGAACCGATCAGATCTCCGGTCAGGATTGCGGCCGTGCGAAGCATTTCAAGTCCAATGGCTTGATTCCATATTTTCAAGTTATATGACTTGATATTTAATATTTCAAGCTAAAAGGCTTGATGTGGGGGATTACATGAAGCCCAATTCAAGCCGCGCTTCGTCCGACATCATTTCCATGCCCCATTGCGGCTCGAACGTCATTTGGACATCAACCTCTTTGACACCGTCCAAAGGCTCAATCGCACTGGCCAGCCAGCCGGGCATTTCGCCAGCCACCGGGCAACCCGGCGCGGTAAGGGTCATGGTTACGTCAACGGCGTTTTCGGATGAAATTTCAATCGTATAGATCAAGCCAAGGTCATAGATATTGACCGGGATCTCGGGGTCATAGACCGAACGACAGGCGGCCACCACATCTTCGTAAAGCGGATGATCCGTCGTGGACGGTTTAATCAAAGGGGTACCCTCAATCGGGTCTGTTGGTTC